>JAEZDX010000365.1 GCA_023417975.1 Bacillota bacterium | reverse complement strand
CCGCTGTCTGCATTTTCATATACAAAAAAGCTGTGTCCCAACATTTCCATTTGCAAAACCGCTTCTTCGGGAGACATTGGTTTTATTGCGAATCTCTTAGTTCTAACTATTCTCTGTTCCTCTTTTTCATCTTCAGGAACCTCGGGTATGTATTGGAATTTCAATACATCTCCGTGATTTCTTCTTGCCAGCTTTGTTTTTTGTTTTCTTATTTGTCTTTCAAGTTTATCTATCACAATATCTACAGATGCATACATATCTTCATTGGCCTCTTCGCCTCTCAATATAACCCCGTTAAAAGGAATAGTGACCTCTATAATTTGTCTGTTTTTCTGAACACTCAATGTAACTTGAGCCTCTACATTGGGATTGAAATATTTCTCCAATTTCATGAGCTTCTTCTCAACTACATTTCTAAGAGCCTGAGTTAATTCAATGTTTTTTGCACTTACGATTACTTTCATAATTCCAGCCCCTCTCTTACCCTTTGGGTAATTTTAGTACTATTGCTTTTTTCTTTCTTGTTAACTATATTTTAATACGAATTTAATATAAACTCAACCTCAATATATTGAATTTACTGAATATTATACAAACTTATATTATTCTTCCTTAATATAGCTTATTTTTTTACAATTTTCTTGCATAGTTCATCTTCATAATAATTAATATGTTCGATATATAACATAATGAAGGAATAATAAGATTGAATAGGATTATACGCTATTCACTTTATATAATAACGTTATTATTATATTCAGATGAGCTAAATTTTATTAGCATTTTCCGCAAATAAAAATCAGCCCTAGAAGAACTAGAGCTGATTGATTTTATACAAAATAAGTAGATGGCTTAGTCAATAGTATTATAAAATCTACAAATATTCCTATTCCAAAAAGTCCACAGGAGAAAAGATATAGTAGTCCCATTCCTGCTTTGCCCTCATAGAACTTGTGAGCACCTAAGTATCCAATGAATATGCATAATAACAATGCTATAACTTTATTCTTTGGTGTTCCAGTATACATACCACCATTCATATTGTTTGCCATATTTGTGGCTGCACTGTAACTTCTTGAGGAACTATCATTATTAATAACAATATTAGGCTGTTGTTGATATCCACCCTTTAATTCTTCAACTTGACGTCCACAATATGTGCATATTACAGCATCTAAAGGTATTCTTGCACCGCAAAACTTACAAAATTTCAAATTAGCGTCATTATTAAAGCTGTTATTGTTATAATTAGTATTATCACTGTTATAACCATTGCTGAATCCGTTGTTGTTAAATCCATTGTTGTTAAATCCATTGTTATTATCATTCATATTATTTTCTTGTAATTGCTTATCCAAATTATCTCCCCCCGCTACATACTAAATAATAAATATACATCGCTCCGTTGAATTATTCTACATATTTTATTAAATTCCTCCTATTTTTCAAAAATAAGAATACTATACCTTAGAAATCAAGTATACTTTTACTCATAAATGCTATCATACACAAAAAGTTTTGGACAAAATAAAAAGCAGCCTATAAAAGGCTGCCATTAGCACTATAAAGTGCTTTAAAGTTAGTTGACCTGGTCTTTGACCCCACACTCGCCTGCAGGAGTTTTCGCTACCCGGAATTAACCTCTCACTACTGACCCTCTCGCCATAAAGACGGCAGGACTAACCTCTAAGCCGCACCATGCTCATTAAAACTTTGTTTAACTTACGTGGATCGTTTTGCCTGCGACTGGCATCGACTTTCAACCACAAACCTAACTTCATATGTATATTATACCGTACTTTTTGCAGCAGTCAATACAATTACATCCGTACAGCCCGCCTCCATCATGGCCTTTCTGCAATAAAAAGCCGTGGCTCCTGTTGTTATAACATCGTCCATAAGAATAATTGTCTTTCCTTTAATTAAGCTCTTATTCTTAACAACAAATGCATTTTCAAGGTTGTTCCATCTTGCGTCCCCGCTTAGTCCAATTTGATCCTTCGTATTATCTCTCTTTATTAGGCAGTCCAACATAGTCTTATCAGCATATTTACATACCGTCTCGCACAGAAACTTGCTCTGGTTGTATCCTCGTTTTTTTAAAGCATCAATGCTTGAAGGCACATAAGCTGCATATTCTATTTGAGAAAGTTTTTCATTAACCAATTGTTCCATCAACTGAGCCAAAACAGTACCACTGTTGAAATCGCTCCTATATTTTAACCTTATTATTAGCTCTTTAACTACCGAAGAATAATAGGAGCATGAGTAATATTGCATACTCTCTCCGAATTTTTCTATTTTCCCCTCAATAATTGAGTACTTAACTTTCTTTTCACAGGCATTGCACAGTAAATCTTCCGCATAATCAGAACATAAAATACATTCCTGCCCTGACCCATATATTACCTCCAAAACACAAGAAGCAAAGTATTTTATGCTCTTATTAATCCTAAATCCCATATCTGTTTATTAAATCCTCTTATTATATCTCTGCAGCTTTCCATATCTCGTGATATTTCATTGGATAATAATATAACCTCTCCCAAAGCATCTTCATCCACATTGGAAGCTTTACTGCAAATGTAAACCAGCTTCTTATACTCAAATATTCTATCTTCAGCTAAATAAATTATAAAATCCGTATTGGAAAAACTCATTTTCATTATATCCATACTATGTGTTACAATAATGCCTTTTCGCTTCTCAAGAAAGTATTTTACCTCTTTTTCTCTTACATTTTCATACATCAGTATATTGGTTATTAAATTTTCTTTAATACTCAACAGATATTCGTTTAATCTTTCAGAGATTTCTTTTTCGGGAGTAACTATTATTACATTTCTTTTACTGCTTATAGACCATTTTAAATAGTCATAGATAACAGATGGTATTTCTCGTGTCAAATCAAGCCTTGTTGTTATTATTCTCGGCTCAATAAGCGGTGTTCCCTTTTCTCTCAACGGCATGTAAATACATGGTGAATTTTGAAAAATACATTCTATTGATCGGCAAATAATTCTGCTTTCAGTATTATAAAAAGTAGAAAGCAAATCTAAAATTTCATATCTGCTAAATTGGGAAAAGCCGCTTCCGTCATCATATATAACTAAATCATAAATCCCTTGAATGCAAAGAGCATTATGATATGTGGTAATCATAAGCAGTTTATCTTCATGTACATTTTTCAATTTTTCTAAAATACACCGATATTCTTTATAATTCTTAGTTTTCAAAATATCCAGTATTCCCTTTACTCCTTCGTCATCATTTGCGATGTAAAGTACCTTTCTGTTGTCATTTAAGTATTTAAACAT
>JAEZDX010000349.1 GCA_023417975.1 Bacillota bacterium | reverse complement strand
CTATTACTCCAATATATAACAGCAACTTTTTTCAAAATACCACCTCTCTCCCGAATTTTTACTTGATTAACATTATCCCCATATAATTATAAACTATCAAAAAAATTTTGCAACCCTTCCTAGGCGTTCCAATTGTCATATTTATTGCTATATGGAATATTACCCTCCAACTTTCTCACTTTACATTACTATTACTTATGATGGCTTCTATATCCTTCAAAATATCTGCATTAGATATATAATAATTTCCTAACCTGGTTACATACTTCAATAATTCTTCCTTAATATTTTCATTAAGATATATCTCTTTAACCTCTGATGTACCGATATGACGCCGCTCTCCTTTTTTCATAATAGAAACATTAAAGCCTTTATCGCTAAGCTCCCTTTGAAATGCTCCAAGCACTTCTTTATCACCATGAACAAGCATTATTTCTTTAGGCTTTTTTCTAAAGGAATTTACCCATGTAAGCAAGCCGTTTTTATCCGCATGACCGGATAATCCGTGCAAATTATAAACTTTTGCATTAACAGCAATATCTTCGCCAAATATTTTTACCTTCTTGGCACCATCAAGTATTTTTCGTCCCAGTGTACCTTGTGCCTGATAGCCTACAAATACAACCGAGCATTCCTTACGCCAAAGATTATGCTTCAAATGGTGTTTTATTCTGCCCGCATCACACATACCACTAGAAGAAATAATAACTATACCGGATTTAATCGTATTAATTCCTGCGGATTCTTCTGCTGACTTCGTAAATATCAACCCTTCAAAGCTTAACGGATCATCACCTTTTTCCACTAACTCTCTTGCTTCTTTATCATAGATGTGATTATATTTTTGAAATATTTTTGTAGATTCCTGTGCAAGGGGACTATCTACAAAGACTTTAACATTTTTCAAGAGTTTATTTTCTACATATCCGTTTAGTGCATATATAAGTTCTTGCGTTCTTCCTACTGCAAAAGACGGAATAATTACATTGCCTCCTCTTTTGAACGTATCGTCAATGATTTGTACAAGCTTTTCCTGTTCATCCTTAGCTGCTGAATGCTGTTTATTTCCATAGGTTGTTTCCATTATAACGTAATCCGCTTTTTCTATATATGTTGGATCATTGATAATAGGTATATTTATATTGCCTATATCTCCACTGTATACGAGCTTTACTTCTTCAGCATTTTTTTCTTTTACATAAATCTCAGACATAGCAGCCCCAAGTATATGTCCTGCATCCTTGAATACTAACTTAAATCCTTCAAAGACCTGTATTTCCTCATCATATTCGTGGCCTTCAAAATAGGTCATACAATACTCTGCATCCTTTACCGTATATATGGGTTCTATAGGCTCCTGTCCCAACCTCATCCTCTTTCTGTTTATCCACTCAGCTTCCATTTCAGCTATATGTCCGCTGTCTTTAAGCATCACTCCGCATAAATCTTTTGTGGCATTCGTACATATTACCTTGCCTCTGCAGCCTCTTTTGAACAGCAGTGGTATTCTGCCGCTGTGATCAATATGAGCGTGAGATAGGATTACATAATCAATTAGCTTAACATCAAAATCAAAATCTTCATTTTCACCTTCATCATCATCCTCTGCAACGAAAGATCCGCAATCCAACAAAATTGTCTTACCCATGAATCTTAAAATATGACATGAGCCTGTTACACACTCAGCCGCGCCTTGAAATTCTATCTCCATAATGTACGCATCCTTAAGGATGCTTACACCCCCTTATCTCAACGAGTTTGTCTTACAGCATTTCTTTATTACTTCTGTAATTTTTTGTACTGAATTTTGAAGTTCACTTTTTTCCATTGTATTAATATATTTGTACCTGCTGCCATATAAATTATCTAAAGCAGATAACAGAGTGTCTTCCTTTAATTCTTCTTCTTGAAGAACCATACTGTAGCCATTTTTTTCAAAGGATGCCGCATTCAGTATCTGATCTCCTCTGCTGGATTTCTTGGACAGCGGAATGAGCAAATTCGGTTTCTTGAGTGCCAGCAGCTCATATATAGTATTGGCTCCTGCTCTTGATATTACTATGTCAGCGCAGGCCAACAAATCCGGAAGCTCAGCACTTATATATTCATATTGCCTATAACCGTCATATTGAAGCTTTGGCTCTAAATTACCCTTTCCGCAAATATGGATAATTTGATATTTATTCACAAGTTCAGTTAGGCTCTTTCTTATTGCATCATTTATAGCTTTTGACCCAAGACTGCCTCCTATTATCAAAAGAACTGGTTTTTCCCTTGTGAAGCCGCAAAACTTCATACCTTTAATTTTGCTTCCTTGAAAAAGTTCTTTTCTAATTGGATTACCGGTTAAAATTCCCTTTCCTTCTTTTACATGTTTTATAGTTTCAGGGAAAGTAACACATATTTTTGAACTATATGGAAGAGCTATCTTATTTGCCAAGCCAGGAGTTATATCACATTCATGTGATACAATGGGAACTCTGTTTAGGTAAGCTCCGATTACTACCGGAACAGCTACAAACCCGCCTTTTGAAAATACGACATCCGGCTTCTCCTTCTTAATTATATTCTTTGCTTCTATGATTCCCTTTATAACCTTAAAAGGATCCGTAAAATTCTTAATATCAAAATATCTTCTTAACTTTCCGCTGGATATTGTATGATATTTTATATTTTCTTTTGTTATTATAGTCTTCTCAATACCATCCGCAGTACCTATATATTGAATTTCAAAGCCTTCCTCCAAGAGGCTTGGCATTAAAGCTAAATTGGGCATAACATGTCCTGCTGTTCCCCCACCTGTCATAATTATTTTGTGCTTAGCCATCATATCCTCCTTCGACGCATAAATTCATATTATTAATCTACATCCGAAAATTCTATATTTATTTTTTCTTTCACATTTACATCCTTCAATGAAAAATTATCTCTTTCAACATT
>JAEZDX010000332.1 GCA_023417975.1 Bacillota bacterium | reverse complement strand
ACCAGTTAACTAGCATTATTTCCTTTGTGCTTTTTGAAATTATAATCTTTCCCAAGCTCTCAAAGGTGCTCAGGTGAACATTTATTGCATCAGCACTGAGGCCAGTCTCCAGCACTGCCAATTTAAGATTAAACTTATAAATGCCACATGCGTTTGACGTAGTATTTGTTATCAAGTACATATAAAAATATCTTTCCTCAGGTGTTAGTTCAAGAACAAAATCATCCTGCCAAAATTTCACTTGGATTTGCTTTGATATTGTCATTGTTATTTCCTCCCTAAATATTTATTTTCAATTTATTAAGTGATTTACCTATATAAATAAATACACAGTTTTAGGGGAGAGTTACGGTTTGTGAAAAATTTTTTTTTTATTTAATGATAACTATGCTTTAAATCCACTATTTTTGACACACGATTTTATTAACTTATATAAAAGAAAAAAGCAAGCTGTATCGCTTGCTTATAATAGTAACTTAAATAATTTCACAAGGCATTTTGCCGTGTCAGCTTGGTGTAAATACTATAATTCCCAGACTATTTTTATATGTCCATTTTAACTAATTCCATTCTCTTACTAATACAGCCTTGCTTCACATTCTTTGACCACAAATTCTTTCAGAATATTCAGATTCGATTGTGTAACCTGAAACTTAAATGATTCAGCACGACATTTACTATATATTTCGTCCTGATACTCAAATTCATATCCTTTTCTACAGGTTGGACAGCATTGATCACAATCTTTACCGCTTAAACAAGCGTCAAACATATTCTTTGGCAAATTTAGAAAGAAATCAGTATAATCCTTTATCTTCTCACCATTAATTCTCAAATCAAACTTTCCACATTCGATATAAAAGACAACGATTGGATACCTTGTTTTTTTATGAAGATAAGAACCTTTATACACCTGATAATGAACATCTAGTTTATAGCCATTAGCCAATAGATAGTCGTTCAGCTCTCTCAGAAATGCTTTATTTTCTTCACTTAATGAACCTAAACAATCTTCCAGTGTTGCTTTTGGCTGTTTTAAATTACTATTTTCAAAGACCTTATAGTCACAGTGGAACATGGTACGATCCAAATTCATCTTTTGACAAGTATTCGAAAAAGCATGTAGCGCCACAAATAAATCCGGAGCTTCCGGGAAAATTACTGTAATACACTCATAAGCTGCGCGTGTAAACTTTAGGTTTTCCAAATCCAGTTCACCAAAGCAGAAGCCTAATTTTTTCAATGCAATAAAATATCGTTCAATCTTCGTTATCTTTGCTTTTTTTACTGCATTTATATATGTATCTTTCACCAATTCAATCTCACTACCATTTAACTCCCCGTATAGACCGAAGATGAACAATAGATTACGTATTGCTTTCAGATCTTTTTCGTCGTACTCATTGGTGCGTGAAAAAAAATCAAACATACGAGTCAGGAAACCATGGTAATTTTGAATACTCTGTCTTAATTGTTGTTCGCTATATCCATCTAAAAAAATTGGATCTATCTTGTATTCTGTCGGCAGTTCAGTAATTATATTATTCTTATAATACTCTGCAATTTCTTTCAAACTTTCATTCATACTTTTGCCACCACATTATTTCATCTATAGAATTGGGAACAAGCAATACATCTCAGGATGCTCCAGCTCTACCGTTTGTTTTGGATAAGCTTCAACTGTAAATACATTATTCAGTTTAATCTTTTCATTCTTTGCCCATTTCTTAGCTTCTTTTTGTCTTGCCATTAATTTAGCATCCACCAAATCCTGATGATTTTCTCCATTGAATTCTACCTTGACATACTTGCCTGCTGGAATTGTAAAGCTCTTGAATCCAGTGTCTTCCTCTTGAATTTCAGTTACTTCAACACCAACTATATAGTCCGGCACTTTATTCAGACAAACTCCATATTCAATCTTCTTATCCGCACGATTCGAAGTATTATCCTTCATGTCCTCCGTGTACTTGTCCCACATCATTCCAAGGCTATTAAAACTAATAGGCAAGCCTGAACTCTGTAAATTCAATCCGTACACTATAATATCTTCTTCAACTGTTATTACTTCCATATTATATTTTTCATTATACATTCACAAAACCCCTTTCTAAATAACAGGATATATTCTTTATATAATTATGGTTATTTATATATAGACAAAAGCTATTTGATTATTTTATTTCTTTTCTGAAGCTTTAACCCAACCATTATAATTGCATCTCATTAACTCATGCTTCCTTTAACTTCATCCATATTTCCATCTTTGTAGTTTCAGGAGTATGTGTTTCATAGTATTCCAGACAAAACGCTTCTGTCTGAAGCTTATGCTTAGGTAACCAAGTGCTAAATATGTATTGTTGTGCTTTATATAATGCATCCGTAACTAAATCATAAAAATTTTCTGCTTCGAAAGAGCAAACAAGGTATTCACCTTGTGGCTGTATCCATTGAATAAGCTCGCTTTGCATCTCGTAATTATTTGCATTCATATGTATTCCTGCGAAGTAATGGTAAAACCCTTCTTCAGAGCAAGGTAACATTACACCGACTTCTTCCGAATCTACTATTATTTCCTGAACCTGGTTTTTATATGCATGTACCTCGTCCCAAAGATTACTTAGTACATCAACACCTGGGTCGCTTCCAAGTCCAGCTCCATAATCAAGCGGTAACTTCTTTATAAAGCCTATATATGTAACATCTAGATCAAAACGTTTCCGGTTAATTTCAATCACTATATCATCAGTTATTAGTGGTACGCCTTCATCAATAATTACATAGTTCAATAAAAGCTCCGGCTTTGTCATACGATTTAAAGTTAGAGGATTTTTCCGGTATTCCGTTGGAGTCATGCCATAAGTATTTTTAAAAGTTCGTGAGAAATGTTCATGTGTTTCAAACCCAAGTTCCAGCGCAATATCAAGTATACGTTGTTCTTTATCAAGCAAATTGTCAACCGCTTTTGCCATACGTCGAAGTCTGATATATTCAGCAACAGATTTCTTTACTAATCTATGAAATAATCTCTGGTAGTAAAATTGTGATAACCCGGCCTTTTCTGCTAAAGCTGCAATACTAATTTCTTGATTCAGATGGTCTTCAATGTAATCAATTGTAATTTGAATTTGTTCCCATGCATGCATTTGCTTTGCACCTCCTTGAACATATAATATCAGATAATATGAATATATACTTGTCTAGGAATGCTCTTTTTCCCATTAACCATTTCGCTTTGCTGCTATAGCTTAAACAAGTTGGCCCTTATGGTGCAATTATTTGCACTTGTTTATTAATTCCATTATATACAAAGTGCATATATATGTATATAAATTAATAAGGCAACCAAAATCTGCGTGAATTCCATTTCACTTCTGAATCTCGTACCTCTTTGCGTACATTTTTCTTTTTGCAAAAAATACAAAAACCTGTAATTCTTACGATTACAGGCTTTTCCCTTTGGTCTGGGTAACAAGATTTGAACTTGCGACCTCTAGAACCCCATTCTAGCGCGCTACCATCTGCGCTATACCCAGGCGACGTATATAATTATATCATAATTCGCTTTAAAATCAATATGGAAATAAAAATTAACTTCAAGAAAATAGGCTGGCGGACCTGTTTCCTTGAAGCTGTGATATGCAAAATATTCATAGGGCACAAACCCTTTTTAAAGTATTATACAGATTAACCCGCCATTGCCTTCGTTAATTATCTTTTGAAGTGTTCTCTGAATCTTCACTTGTACATCTTCAGGCATTCTGAACAGCTTATTCTGGAGCCCTTCCTTTACAAGAACTTCTAAGGATTTTCCAAACATATTGCTCTGCCATATCTTTGAAGGATCGCTTTCAAACTGTTCCAATAAGGATTTAACCAGCTCTTCGCTCTCTTTTTCCGTACCCATTATCGGAGATATTTCAGTTTCAATGTTTGCCTTTATAAAATGCAGACTTGGAGCCGAAGCTTTTAGTTTTACTCCGAAGCGGTTACCCTGCTTTACTATTTCAGGTTCTTCCAGCTTCATTTCAGTAAGCTGCGGTGCTACTAAGCCGTAGCCTGTCTCTTTAACTTCCTTTAGAGCTATTTCTACCTTGTCATACTCAACCTTAGCTTTATGCAAGTCTTTAATAATTGACAGCAATTCATTCTCTCCGCCTATATTGCAGTTGCATACTTCGCTGAGGATGTTATAAAATATGGCTTTTTGAGGTGCCAGTTCTACCCTTGCAGTACCTTCGCCCATATTTAACTCATTGATAATTCCTTTTTCCAGAAACTCAATTTCATTGAACGCTTCTACGGACTGTCTTATATCTCTGACCTTATCTATGTTCTTGCACATATCCTTAATAACATTTAAGAAATTAACCTTTAGCCAATGAGTAGGATCCAATTTTTCAATCCACTCAGGCATATCTATGTTGATTTCCTTTGCAGGGAACTCTACAAGAACCCTATGCATTACTTTGGTTATGTCTTCTTGTTTCAGGTTCACTACATCCAAAAGTTCTACCGGTACATTATATTTATTCTCCAGTTCACCTTTCAACGCTGCTGTTTCAGGAGAATTAGTTCTCGCTGAATTCAGTATAATGATAAATGGCTTCTTAATTGCTTTTAGTTCACTTACTACTCTTTCTTCAGCTTCTACATATTCCTCTCTTGTAATATCTGTAATGGAACCATCGGTTGTAACAAGCAGACCTATAGTAGAATGTTCATTTATTACCTTTCTTGTGCCAAGCTCAGCTGCTTCCTCAAAAGGTATTTCATAGTCATACCACGGAGTAGTTACCATCTTGGGCTCTGTTCCCTCAATGTAACCGGCGGCTCCTTTAACAATATAACCTACACAATCTACCATCCTTACTTTAAACTTGAGGTTCTCATCCAGATTAACCTCCACTGCTTCATTTGGAACAAACTTTGGCTCTGTAGTATGGATTGTTTTACCGGAAGAACTCTGCGGCAATTCATCTTTTGCCCTTTGCTTCTTATAGGTGTTCTCTATGTTAGGGATAACCATCATGTCCATAAACTTTTTAATAAATGTAGATTTCCCTGTTCTCACAGGTCCTACCACCCCTACATAGATATCGCCCTGCGTTCTCTCTGCTATATCTCTGTATATATCAAAGTTTTCCAAAATATACCCTCCCAATTCTACGTATTAACAGTATATATATATTAGTTGGAGAGTATATTTATGACATTTTGCCAAATGACTTTACAATTAAATTGTCATAAGTTAAACCTAAATATATTGAAAAAGCCTCAACGGTTTTTATATCCATTGAGGCTTCTTTTGCACATTAATTTTCTATTATTAATCTATGTATATTTCATCCTTTTTATCTCTTGTCATGAGCTCTGTAACCGCTTGTTTAGCGGCCATCCCTTCAAAGAGAACCTTATAAAGTATGTCTGTAATAGGCATATCTACATTTTCTCTTTCCTTCAAATGATAGAAAGCCTTACATGCTTTGATGCCTTCTACTACCATGCCTACTTCCTCAACGGCCTGGTCCATAGTATACCCTTTTCCTATAAGTATGCCGGCTCTTCTGTTTCTGCTGTGCATGCTAGTGCATGTAACAATAAGATCGCCCATACCGGTAAGCCCGGAAAAAGTAGTTGGCTTTCCTCCAAGAATTCTTCCTATTCGTATAATTTCATGCATACCTCTTGTCATCAAAGCTGCCTTTGCATTGTCTCCATAGCCTATGCCGTCCGTAATACCTGCTGCCAAAGCTATAATATTTTTTACGGCACCGCCTATCTCAACTCCAACAAGATCATCGTTAGTGTATATTCTGAAATTACTAGTCATAAACAGGTCCTGTACTTTTTGGGCACTTTCCATATGAGTTGAGCTTACTACTACGGTTGTAGGAATGCCTACAGAAACCTCTTCAGCGTGGCTGGGACCGGACAATACTACAATATGATTGTTAGGAAGTTCTTCCTGCATAACAACCGACAGCCTCTTTAAGGAATCTTCCTCTATGCCCTTAGCTATGCTTACTATAATCTGATTCGGCTTTACCAAGTCTTTAATTTTGCCGCATATGAGTCTTATAATATGCGAAGGAACAGCAAGAACTATATAGTCCGCAGAATTAACTACAGGTTCAATTTCATTATAAGCTCTTACGTTCTCCGGTATTTTTATTCCTTTTATGTATTTGTCATTTGTTCTTTTATTGTTAATTTCATCCACTACTTCAATTTCTCTATCCCATATATAAGCATCTATACCCTTGTTTCCTAAAAGAATACTTAATGCAGTTCCAAAGCTGCCTCCACCTAAAAAAGCTACTTTAGTCATCCTATTCCTTCCTTTCCCGGAATTGAAGCTTTATTCCGGTGCCTTTAAAATCAAAGCTATCCCTCAACTGATTTTCCAAATATCTTTCATAGGAAAAGTGCAGTGTATTGGTATCATTAACAAAGAATATGAAAGTAGGAGGTTTTACACCAACCTGAGTCACATAGAAAATCTTAAGTCTCTTTAAGCCTACTACAGGTGGCTCTTTCATAAGTACTGCCCTGTTTATTACTTCGTTCAATACTCCTGTAGCAATTCTCTTGTTATAGTTATTATAGCAGTCCTTAGCCAATTCCAATACTTTGTGAGTCCTTTGACCCGTCTTTGCAGATATAAACAAGTATGGAGCATAGCTTAAGAAGTTAAGACTGCTTTCCAGTCTTCTTTTATACTCATTCATAGTCTTATCGTCTTTCTCGATAAGATCCCATTTGTTTACAATAACCATTATAGCCTTATTAAGCTCATGAGCATATCCAACAATTTTCTCGTCCTGATCGCTTATACCTTCTTCAGCATCCAGCATCAATATACACACGTCAGCTCTTTCAATAGCAGCAAGGGTTCTTACTACGCTGTATCTCTCAATTTCCTCTTTAACCTTACTCTTACGTCTTAAACCTGCTGTATCCACAAGTACAAACTTACCAAGGTCGTTTTCAAGATAGCTGTCTATAGCATCTCTTGTTGTACCCGGGATGTCGCTTACTATAGATCTTTCAACTCCAAGAAGTTTATTGATCAATGAAGACTTTCCTACATTTGGTTTACCCATTACGGCAATCCTTATTATCTCTTCTTCTTCATCCTCTCCATCCCCCGGAGATTTGAAATTCTCAGCCAATCTATCAAGCATATCTCCTAGTCCCAACCCTTGAGATGCAGAAATGGTTACAGGATCTCCAAGACCTAAATTATAAAACTCATAGGCATTGTCTTCATCCTTCAAGGAGTCGATTTTGTTGACTACAAGGAGTATCGGCTTTTTGCTCTTTCTGAGCATTTGAGCAACTTCATTATCTGCCCCTGTAAGACCTTCCTTACCATCTACTATAAATACTATTACATCCGCAGTCTCAATGGCTACCTGAGCCTGCCTTCTCATTTGACTAACAATTATATCCTGGTTTTCCGGTTCAATTCCACCCGTATCTATTATTGTGAAATTGTGACTTAGCCACTCTGCTTCGGCATATACTCGGTCTCTTGTTACGCCCGGCGTATCTTGAACAATAGATATTCTTCTTCCTGCCAGCTTGTTAAATAATGTAGACTTTCCTACATTCGGTCTTCCTACTATAGCTACTATCGGCTTTGCCATTGCTATTCCTCCTCACTGTTATTGTTAATTATATCAATCAGATCCTCACCTGTATATTCACATATTAATATTTCTCTCTGTAAGGTATCCTGCATTTGATCTAAGGTTACATCGTCTAAAAATACTTTTTCTCCGCTTTTCAGCATATTGACAGGAAGTATAATTTTTCCCTGATTTAAATCTTCCCCAACCTGTTCCATAATATCCTTCCCCGTCAATAGACCCGCTACAGTAATAGTTTCTCCAAAATAACGGTTAATGATTTTTTTCACATTAATTTTTATTTTATTATTCTTTGCCATTATTGCATTTCCCATGCTAACTATCTCATCATAGGCCAATACACCTGTAGCAAAAGTAAATTCTCCTTTTATGTCCTCTCTCAAATTAGGGAGAGTACTTTCAATAGTATCTCTTAAGTACCTTATCATTCCTATACCGTCTTCTATTTGCTCAAAACCCGTGTAAAATTCATTGTCGGGTATAGTATGCCGGGACAGTACGTAAAACTCATCCGAAAGCCTTATAAAGGGTGTTCCGATTTCCTTTATATATCTATCCTGCAAAAGCTTAACACTTTCTATCTCTTTCTGCGCTGTGATTCCATTAAATAAGGTTATATTGTAAAGGCCCTCCCTGTATTTTGTAGAGCCTACTGGCACTGCCGCTACATTTTGTACTGCCGGATACAGCTTATAAAGATCTTCTACCGTCTTTACGAGCTCCTCCCCATTATTTACGCCTGGAACACATACAATCTGACAGTTCATAGTTATTCCTGCTGACGCCAGCTTTTGCAGTCTTTCGTAAACATTTCCCGCAAATCTGTTGTTCAGCATTTTCTTTCTCAGCTCCGGATCAGTAGTATGTACAGATACATTTATAGGACTGATCTTATACTTTATAATTCTATCTATGTCACTGTCTTTCATATTAGTCAAGGTTACAAAGTTTCCCTGGAGAAAGGACAATCTTGAATCGTCGTCTTTAAAATACAGAGTTTCTCTCATGCCCGGGGGAAGCTGATCTATGAAGCAGAATATACACTTATTGCTGCAGCTTCTGGCCTGATCCATAATAGAGCTCTGAAAATCCACACCCAGATCTTCATCATACTCTTTTTCAATTTCGTAGGTCCATACCTCGCCATCAGGCTTTTCTATATCTACTTCTACATATTCATCTGCTATTAGAAATTTATAGTCAAGTATATCCTTTACTTCATTACCGTTTATACTTAAGAGTACATCCCCTACCTCCAGTTCAAGCTCTTCAGCTATTCCTTCAGGATGTATTCTGATAATTTTTGCTGACATGTCGTCACCTCATATATTTTTATTGTACGTTAGTTATAATACCTTAATTAGGGTTTATAGTCAATAAATTAATAGTTTTCAATGCTTACCGTGGTTTTTGTCTATTTAATATCACATAAAAAAACAGGTTGGGTTAAACGTCCCAGCCTGTTTCAGCAACATCAAATTAATCGTTCAAATCAATCTGTTCTCCAGTGACCAAATAAATAGTTGACTCACAGATATTAGT
>JAEZDX010000282.1 GCA_023417975.1 Bacillota bacterium | reverse complement strand
GTATAGCCCATCCGGATATCGATTTTCAATACTCAGGTGTAATGCTGGCATTAATCAGTTCCATGAATGCACTTGCAGGTGCGGATATTGATATGTACAAAGAGCTTGCTAAGAATTATTCCGTTGGGGTTAGAGCAGACCTTAAAGATGATTCTAATTTTTGGAAGAAATATGAAGGTAAGGTGGAAAAAATATCTGATAATGTAAATAATGCCTACCTAAAGTCTAATGGTCAAAAGGATGGAGTGCAAAGCTATGGAAGAATGGTAGATTTGCTGTTGGCACAATATAGAGCGGATACCGGCAAATAGAAGGATAAGCTTTACAAAACTGTTCAAAGTGTAAAATAAGCAGCTGCTATAAGGAAATATATCACATAAAACATATATAAGGAGCATATGTATTTACTGTTAGTGAACTCGTAAGGTTTTAAAATTAGGAGCACTAAAGCGATGCATCGGTACATTAGTGAAAAAAGTATCATTTTTTCGGCATTATGATGGTATGTTGTAATTAGGTGGAGGAATAAAATGATAAACAAGCTTTCGAAAAAAATTACATATGCTATTTGTACACAAGAGTACAATACTTTGGACATGGCTAGGATACAATATGCATTAAATATCCTTCTGTGCGAGGGTTTTAAGCTTGTAGCTCTGTTTATGGTTTTTTCATTAATAGGAAGACTGGATTATTTTACTCTCTCGCTGATTATTCTTATATCTATAAGATCCTTTGCCGGAGGAGTGCATGTAAAAGGAAATGTACATTGTCTATTTCTCTCTACGCTTTTGTTCATCTGCACATGTGTTATAGCCCCAATCTTAAAGAGTATAGGCATAGTGCATTATGCTTCTGCAGCAATATTAAGCATAATACCGTTGGCGCTTAATGCGCCTGTCAGCAGTGTTACAAGGCCTATTAGGAGCGGGAAAAAAAGGCTGTATTTTAAAATTGCGGCTATAAGCTTTTCTGTTCTTTGGGCAGTAGTACTGTTTGCCTTTTTTAGCGATACATATTCAAAATGCGGGTTCATGACAATAATATTACAAAATATACAATTGATTTTTGTGAAGGAGGATTTGAAATGAAGAAGTTTTTCTATAGTAAGGGAGCTATGGTATTATGTACTTTACTGTTAGGTATCTTTTCATGGGACTTTAAATTTAGAGGTTCATTCTTCCTGCTTGGTGAACCTGAGATGCCGGAAGAACTAAAAAATATTATGTAGGCATAGTTACATTTCTTGCGTCACAAGAAAATCCTCGTTTCTAAGTTAACGGGGATTTTCTGATTGTGAAAACTAAAGTGAGAAGATAATTGAAAACACTGTAAAGCCGTCTTTGAATGATAGTTGGATGCTTCCGTTATAGAAGTCAACTATTTTTTTTACGTTATATAAGCCATAGCCATGACCTTTTTCCCCTTTTGTGGAGAAATCTTTGTTGAATAATCTGGGAATGTTTTCGGGGGGGATAGAATACCCGGTATTTGAGATCTCAATAATGCACTGTCCATCTGTATTTCCCAGTGTCAGACTCACTGTTCTTTCTGAATATTCCGAGGCTGATACAGCTTCAAAAGCATTGTCCAAAAGGTTATTCAACACTTCAGATAATTCATAGTCTTCTAAAGGATATTTTAAGGAATAATATTGAATGAAGTACTTGAAATCAATATTTTTTATTAGTGCCTCATTTATCTTATTATAAATAATTGCAGTTACAACAGTATTTTCTATATGAAGTATGTTTTCAATATTGTCTAAGGATGTATTTAACGAATATATGTACTGACGTATGGTTTCTTTTAAATTTTTCTCGTCAGACACTTGTATAAGACCATAGATAGTATTTAGATGATTTTTAAAATCATGCTGCCTTCTTCTGACATCTTCCAATAATTGAGATATTACAGGAGCGTATTTTTCGTAATCATCCAGAGACTTTTGAAGCTCTTTATTTTTTATGTGGTAAACGGACAGAGCAATGTTGCCTAATATTAAGATGGCTGGAATTGCCAGAAAGATTATTGTGGTATTAATTGGCAACGGACGCGAGTAGTCCCATACGCATTTTGCGGAAACTATAAATATCATAAGATTAAAGCAGAAAAAGTAAATTTGAGTACTGTTTTGCTTATAAATTATTGTTAATTTTTTTATTGGTACAAATCTGTATATACATATTGTTACTAGTAAATAGGTTATGTCCGCTGACAAGCTTTTATAAAAATCGTTACCTTCAAGTTCAGGGATACTATGTATGTTAAAAATAAAGATTATTAGCAGTTGTAAAATAATGCACACGCAAGCCAGGAGACAAAATTCCGTAATGAGACGATTAAAATTTTTCTTGAACATAACTTTTATAGCTAGTATGAGAAAGAAGTAATCAATGAGAGAATTTATATTTATGCTTATGAGGGTAGTTGCAACTACAAAAGAAGAAGTAATAGCAACTATTAGTGCACTTTTTATTAAGCGTTTGGAGTACTGTCTGTTAATCAAGTTCCACAAAAACATAAAGCCGGTTAGCTCGATTGAGGTAAGTAAAAAGAACATGAATCTATACATGATGATTTTCACCCATACTGTTTTGAAATTTTTCTAAAACACTTTGCTTATAATTTCTTCCTAGAAGAGCCTCCGATTCTGTGTTATAAAAGTGTAATTTATAAGCGGTCTTATCGTTTGTTTTTTCAATGCTCCTTATGTATTTTGTATTAACCAGATATGAACGATGACTCTGTACTATATGAGGATCTTTAATCATACTGTGCAGCCTCGTTAAAGAAAGGTAATCTATTTTAAAGGGTCCGCTGGGTGTATGGATTATAGAGGTGCGCACAAATACTTCTACAAATATTATTTCGTTAGTGAATATTTTTACTTCAACATTCTTTATATTAACGATGATGTAGTTTTCATCAAGTTTTTCATTAAGCTGTCTTAGCTGTGCTTTAGTTTTGGTGTCGGAAATCAAAAGCTTTATTTCATTTTCAATTACTTCCCTGTCATAGGGTTTTAAAATATAGTCATAGCAGTGAGTTTTTTTAAAAGCAGAAACCATATATTCTTTATAGGAAGTTACAAAAACAATCCATGTAAGCTTATAAATATTATTTTCTCTCAATTCCAAAGCAAAATTTAAGCCAGAGGAGTTGTTAATAACTATATCTATGAAAAAAACATCTATTAAGGTACTATTTGAAATAGTCATTGCTTCTTTGACACTTGAAGCTTCTAAAACATTGTAAATATCACCTAATTGTCTTATAATTTTTGCAAGATTTTTTCTTTGAATAAAATCATCCTCCAACACTAAAATATTACGCATATACTCTCCTCCTCTATATAGAAATTAAAAATAGAAAAACTTACCATACTAGTAATATATTAGTATTCAACATAAAGAAGGAATTCCCTTTATTTATAAAGAGAAAAATGTGGAAAATTCAGAATTTTAATAAATTATTCAAATATAATTATAAATGATATACAAGTTGACTTATTACAATCGTTAAGGGTAATTTTAATAAGATGAAAGATTCAATAAAACAAAAGATTTATCAGAGGACCTAGAAATGTTTTCATAAAGCTATAAATAAAATGTAACATTTTGTCGAAAGAGACTGCACAGAAAAATATAAGAAGCCAGGATGATTTTTTTACTTACAGTAAAATTATACATCCTAGCTTCTTATTATATATGGCGATAAATCAATATGCAAGTTTTGGCAACACTCCTTTCAGATTTATAAATAATAAAGGCTTGATAGTTAGTTTGGTTATATAACTTCTTTTAATAATATTGTTAATATTTGCCTCCTTTCTTATAAGCAATAGCAACAATTGCATTGTCTTTATAAACTTGTACTTATTGTACTGGAATCACCTCTTTTATTAAATATTTTAAATAAGTTTTGATATTTTGTATGTTTATATATTACAATATTCTGAAAATTAAGTCAATGGTTATTTTATTTAATTTCAATTAAATAAGTCCGGTTTTCTAATATTAGCTTCTTAAATATAAGCTTTTTACTATATTACCCATGGAGAAAATAATTAGATTCAAATATAATTACCCCAAAATTGGGCTGCTTTTGAATGCTTAAATACGGCTTAATATAATAAGAGATTTCTATATATATTAAAATATTAGAAAATTTAAAATTATACAACAATAACCGCGGAAATAAAATATGCAAATAACAGGTTGTTAAAAAATGGTTGCATTTATTCCTTTTCAGTAATTGAATGTTAAAATGTAAAGGTTATATTTAATATATTTTATTAAAAGTTATTATAAAATTAATGAATTGGCAATTTATAAGGCGGGATGTGCTATATTCATTGTAACATAATATAACATGCATTATAGAAAAAATCCAAATTAGGAGGAATGAAAATGAGACAGGTAGCAATTTATGGTAAAGGCGGTATAGGAAAGTCAACTACAACTCAGAACTTGACAGCAGGTTTAGCTGAGTTAGGTAAAAAGATAATGGTTGTAGGCTGCGATCCTAAAGCGGATTCAACAAGATTACTCTTGGGTGGATTAGCACAAAAAACAGTATTGGATACTTTAAGAGATGAAGGAGAAGATATTGAACTGGACGACATACTTAAAGTAGGTTATGGGAAAATCAAGTGTGTTGAGTCAGGGGGACCGGAGCCTGGAGTAGGCTGTGCAGGAAGAGGTATAATAACATCCATTAACATGCTTGAAAATCTTGGAGCGTATGAAGAGGATCTTGATTATGTATTTTATGATGTTCTTGGTGACGTTGTATGTGGTGGTTTTGCCATGCCAATACGTGAAGGCAAGGCGCAGGAAATTTATATAGTTGCCAGTGGCGAAATGATGGCTATGTATGCAGCCAATAATATAGCAAAAGGTATACAAAAGTATGCAAATTCCGGTGGTGTTAGACTTGGAGGCATAATATGTAACAGCAGAAAGGTAAATAATGAAAAAGAATTACTTGAGGCCTTTGCAAAGGAACTTGGAAGCCAGTTGATTCACTTTGTACCGCGTGATAATCAAGTTCAGAAGGCAGAAATTAACAAGAAGACCGTAATTGATTATTCACCTGAAGCAACTCAGGCAGATGAATATAGAACTCTAGCAAAAGCAATAAATGAAAATAAGATGTTTGTAATACCTAAACCAATGACTACGGACAGACTTGAAGAGATACTTATGGAATACGGATTACTTGATGCTTAATGTAAGTAAAGGCGGTGTGGAACCATGGAATTACTAAAAAAAGATACACCTGCGAACTTGGCAGAACGAGGTGTACCCGGCTTTATAAAAATGGAAACAGCCCATACTAGCTATACCCACTTTCATACAAAAAAAGAGTAAATTTGTAATGCAAATTAAATAAATTATAGCAAATTTTTAGGGGAGGTTGCAAGTCTATGTTAATGATAAGAGCCATAGTTCGTCCTGAAAAAACAGATTTAATACTTTCAGAATTATCTGATGGAGGATTTCCTGCTGTTACGAAGCTTGACGTAGTTGGACGCGGAAAACAGAGAGGTGTAAAAGTAGGAGACATACATTATGATGAAATTCCGAAAAGCATGCTTATGCTTGTAGTAAACGAAGCTAATAAGGATGATGTTATAAATATTATAATGAAGAACGCTAAGAGTGGTGAGAAAGGTGCTTTCGGAGATGGTAAAATTTTTGTCACTGAGGTGTTGGAGGCGTATACCATAAGCTCTAATACTAAAGGCTTATAGGAGGGATAGTAATGAAAGAAATAGTTGCTATCATACGAATGAACAAGATAAATGCAACAAAGGATGCTCTTTTGAAGGAAGGCTTTTCTTCTTTTCACTGTTCAAAGGTTATGGGAAGAGGAAAGAAAATGGTAGATTTATCTTTTATAGAAGAACTGAAAAATCCTGAAGAAATTATTGCAGGCGGTTTTTCAAAGGATTTAGCGGAAAGCTTCAGATTATTTCCTAAAAGAATGATAACTATGATAGTAAAAGATGAGGAAAAAGATAAAGCAGTAAGAAGTATCATTGATGCAAATATAACAGGTAATTCCGGGGACGGAAAAATATTTGTTTTAGATGTGCCGGAAGCTATGAGAATAAGAACAGGCGAGAGAAATGATAACGCACTTTAAAATTTGAAAAGAGGTGATTTTTTTGAATAAGGTTGTAGATAAAGTCTTGGAAAAGTATACGGCTAAAACCTATAAGGCTAGAAAGAAACACATAATAGTCAAAGACGAAAACTTTACGGTTTCGGAAATTGAAGCAAACACAAGAACTATACCGGGAATAATAACTAACAGAGGATGCTGCTATGCAGGCTGTAAAGGTGTTGTTGTAGGACCAATTAAGGATATGGTTCATATTGTACATGGACCCATAGGCTGTTCCTATTATGCTTGGGGTACTCGTAGAAATAAAGCAAAAACTGAGGAAGGCAAGGATAATTTTATACAGTATTGCTTTTCAACTGATATGCAGGAAAGCGACATAGTTTTTGGAGGGGTAAATAAGCTGAAGGCGGCAATAAAGGAAGCAGTAGAATTATTTAATCCAAAGGCTATCTCTATATCGGCCACCTGTCCCGTGGGACTCATAGGAGACGATATCAATGCAGTTGCAGCAGAGGCAGAAAAAACCTATGGTATACAGGTGCTCTCCTTCAATTGTGAAGGCTATAAAGGTGTGAGCCAGTCAGCGGGCCATCACATTGCAAATAATAAGTTTGTAAAGAATGTAATAGGAAATGGTAATAAGGATTATAGCAAATACAAAAGAAATATTAACCTTTTAGGTGAATATAATATCGGCGGAGACACATGGGAGATAGAAAGAGTATTGGCAAAGATAGGCTATAACGTGGTTGCTACACTCACAGGGGACAGTTCCATAGATAGTATCAGAAATGCACACAAGGCAGACTTAAATCTTGTACAGTGTCACCGTTCCATTAATTATATAGCGGAGATGCTGGAGACAAAGTACGGCACACCTTGGATAAAGGTTAATTTTATTGGAGTTGAAGCAACTGTAGAAACGTTAAGAAATCTAGCAAAATTTTATGATGATCCGGAACTTACTGCGAAAACAGAGGAAGTGATTGAAGAAGAGCTGCAGCAAATATCCCCTGAGCTTCTATATTTCAGAGAACGTTTGGAAGGAAGAACAGCATTTTTATATGTTGGCGGTTCAAGGTCTCATCACTATCAAAATCTGCTAAGAACCTTTGGAGTTGAGACTGTGCTGTCAGGATATGAGTTCGCACACCGTGATGATTATGAAGGAAGAGAAATAATACCAAATATAAAGGTTGACGCCGATAGTAAGAATATTGAAGAGTTAAAGGTTGAAAAGGATGAAAAAAATTATAGAATTGTAATCTCGGAAGAAAGATATGAAAAGCTTAAAAAAGAAATTCCTTTAGGCTATTACAACGGACTTATAAAAGATTCCAAAGAGAATGCAGTTATAATAGATGATTTGAATCATTATGAAACCGAAACCTTTATAAAGATTTTAAAACCGGATATGTTCTTTTCCGGTATTAAGGATAAATATGCAATTCAAAAGATGGGTGTAATGTCAAAACAACTTCATTCCTATGACTATTCAGGTCCATATGCGGGATTCAAAGGGGCTGTAATATTCGGAAGAGATCTGTTAGCCGGAGTATATACCCCTGCATGGAAATTTGTAACTCCGCCATGGAAAAAAGAGCCGCTGCTAATCGGAGAAGTAGCGAGGAAGGAAGGTGAGGCAGTATGTTAGATAAAACACCAAAAGAGCTATATCAAAGAAAAGCGTTGAAAATTAATCCTGCAAAGACCTGCCAGCCTATCGGTGCAATGTATGCGGCACTCGGTATACACAAGTGCCTTCCGCATAGTCACGGTTCTCAGGGATGCTGTTCCTATCATAGAATGCAGCTGACTAGGCACTTTAAAGATCCTATAATGGCATCTACAAGCTCTTTTACAGAGGGAGCTTCCGTTTTTGGAGGCGGCAGCAATTTAAAGACGGCAGTAAAAAATATATTTTCCATTTATGATCCGGATATAATTGCTGTCCATACAACCTGTCTATCGGAAACTATAGGAGATGATTTAAAAACAATTATATCTCAATGTGAAATTCCTGAAGGTAAGCTGGTTATTCATGCTAATACCCCAAGCTATATAGGTTCGCATATAACGGGTTTCTCAAATATGGTTAAAGGTATCGTAAACTACATTCCTAAAAACACAGGAATAAAGAATGGAAAGATAAATGTAATTCCAGGGTTTATAAGTCCGGGAGATATAAGAGAAATCAAGAATCTTCTAAAAGCCATGGATATACCTTTTATTATGATGCCGGACACAAGTGATGTTGTAGATTCTCCCATGACCGGCAAATTTGAAATGTATCCGAAAGGTGGGACAAAGCTTGAGGATATAAAGGACATGGGGAATTCCAGCAGTACCATTGCCTTAGGGAGTTTTTCCTCAGAAGCCGGTGCAGTTGCGCTTGAAAAGAAATGCAAGGTACCTATGAAGACTGTTAATATACCAATCGGTATAGAAGCTACAGATAGATTTTTAACAACTATTTCTAACATTACAGGAAAAGAAGTGCCCATAGAATTGGAGGAAGAACGAGGCAGACTTGTGGATCTTATGCTGGATTGCCATCATCATATTTTTGGCAGAAAAGTAGCCATATCCGGGGATCCAGATACGGTTATAAGTCTTACAGAATATATTATAAGCCTCGGTATGATACCTAAATATGTTATAACCGGAACGCCTGGTGATAAGTTTGTTAAAGAAATAGATTTAATGCTTAATGCAGCAGGAATTGAAGATTGTATAGTGAAGAGCGAGGCAGATTTATTTGAATTGCACCAGAGAATTAAGAATGAGTCTGTAGATCTGTTAATCGGCAACACTCACAGCAAGTATATAGCAAAAGCAGAAGATATTCCGTTTGTAAGATTCGGCTTTCCAATACTTGACAGATATGCACATCAATATATGCCTTTCACTGGCTATAAGGGAGCTATAAGACTGCTGGAAATGATAACTGACAAGATATTGGACAGATTAGATAGAGATGCAGCGGATGAAGACTTTGAGTTAGTACTGTAACAGTTTAATAGCTTTATTTCCCTCACATTAGTGTACGCCTTTATTAAGGCTTAAATTTCCACAGTCATATAAAGGCGTACATTATAAAATCAGCACTGATTTCAGGAGTATTTTAATAGAAAATATGTAGCAAAGGGAGTGAGAATATGGAGTTGAAGCAGAAGGATGTAAGGTTGATTAAAGAAAGAGAGAAATCTATATGCTATAACCACAAGGACAAATCCGGCAGTATTCAATGCGATCAAGACAGTGTCTCCGGTACGGTAAGTCAAAGAGCCTGTGTATATTGCGGAGCTAGGGTAGTCCTGAATCCTATCACGGACGCATATCATATAGTTCATGGACCTATTGGCTGTGCCAGCTATACTTGGGATATAAGAGGAAGTCTTAGCAGTGGGGAGGAGGTTTATAGAAACAGCTTTTCCACAGATTTAAGAGAGAAGGATGTAATCTTTGGTGGAGAGAAAAAGCTATCTTCTGCTATAGATGAAATAGTGGAAAATTATGGACCTAAGGTCATTTTTATATATTCAACTTGTATTGTAGGGGTAATCGGTGATGATGTCGAAGCTGTATGCAGGCAAGCAGAGGCCAAATATGGAATAAGAGTAATACCGGTTAAGTCTCCAGGCTTCGCAGGACATAAATCCATGGGATATAAGGCTGCCTGTAATGCTCTCATGGAGCTTATGGGAAAAAATCAAGTGGAGAAAGTAAGAAGCATAAATTATCTTGGGGATTTCAATTTGTCAGGGGAGCTATGGATTATAAAAAGTTATTTATAGGCTATAGGTGTAGATATAGTAGCGAATATAACAGGAGATGCAGACTGTGAATCACTTATGAAAGCACCTTCTGCCTGTTTAAATATTGTCCAATGTGCCGGATCCATGACTTATTTGGCTAAGCGGATGGAACTGGAGTACGATATACCCTTTATTAAAGTGAGTTTCTTCGGCTTGGAGGATACGGCAACATCTTTACTGCAA
>JAEZDX010000141.1 GCA_023417975.1 Bacillota bacterium | reverse complement strand
CAGTATATCTGTCGCTCTTATCATTAGGAGGTACCACTCTGGCATTACTACATAATGAAGCTGCAGTAAGTAGAAGTTTTAAGTTTTCATTTTCGGAAGCCGTTATCTCATTATTCCCGTTCATTATTTTACCTACAGGAGCATAACCCAAACCGGTAACTTCAAGTTCCTGGTCTGGCAGCCACAAATTACAGACAGTCATTTCGTTTTGCGTTAAGGTTCCTGTTTTATCAGAGCAGATTACTGTGGTGCATCCCAAAGTCTCAACCGCTGATAGATGTTTTACGAGAGCATGCTCCTTTGCCATACGCTGAACCGCCATAGCTAAGGATAAAGTAACAGTAGGCAGCAGTCCCTCAGGTATGAATGCAACAATCATACCTAAAGAAAAAATAAATGCTTGAGCTAACGGTTCTCTTACAAAGAGAGTAGCGGCAATAAAAAACAAAGCTCCTATGCTTATTGCCATTATAGAAACCTGTTTCGTCAATTTATCAAGTTCTTTTTCCAACGGGCTTTGTTCCGCTTTTACTGTCTGAGTTAGATTTGCAATTTTACCGAATTCCGTATTCATACCGATAGATATTACGGCTGCCTTAGCAGTACCGCTTGCAACACTTGTTCCAGTAAAAATAAGATTCGGTATTTCAAATCTTGACAATCCATTCTTTACGATATGATCTTGCGTTTTTCTTACCGGATTGGATTCTCCAGTTAAGGTGGACTGATTTACCTGCAAGTCACTACACTCAAAAATTCTGGCATCGGCAGATATTTTATCCCCTTCCTGTATAAGCATAATATCTCCAGGTACAAGATCTTCAGCTAGAATTTGTTTTTCTTCATTGCCTCTTATAACTCTTACATATGATGGCAGCATTTTTTTCAGTGCTTCTGTAGCTTTTCCGGCACGAAATTCCTGCCAAAAGCTAAAAACACCGTTAATAACATTAACTAACCAAATAGCTACTGCCAATTGCGGCATATCGGCTACAAAAGCAATAATACCTCCAGCCCATAATAATATAGCCATTAAACTGATAAAATTAGACAAAAACACAAGTATTACAGGTCTGCCTTTTTTTTCACTGATAACATTCTTCCCAAGTTTATTCTGCCTTTCTTTTGCTTCTTCTGTGTTTAATCCTTTGTAACTTGTACCCAAAACTTTTAATACATCTTCTACTGTAAGCTTGTGTATGCCGTCAACACTATCCTCAGCCATAATTTGTTTGTCATTTTCCATTTTAATACCCTCTTCTCCATCAATAATAATTCCATGGTGAAATTTGCCGCACGACTCAATACCCATATAATAGCATTATACCTATATTATGTATTTTTATTTTATATAAATCAATACTATTATTTCATTTCTTTACTTATTACAGTTATCTTCTGTTTCTATTCATATTTCTTACCATAACCTGTAATTCTCTTAAAAAAATGTGTATTATTTCATTAATTATCAATAACCATGAAAGGATGTGAAAATGATATGTATACGATGTTGTACAAACATTTCACATAACAAAATATAAAAATCACTAGGGTAGTTTTTGACATCCTTGCATAACCAATAATATTTGCCAAATATTTCCTTAATAGCATATATACATTTTAGAACTATTTTTAGGAGGGATAAAATGGATCACATTGAAATCGAGTCCTGTGTAATGAGGGCAAAAAACGGAAGCGAGGAAGATATGCTTAAATTATTAGATCACTATAAATTTTTTATTTACAAATGTATTGGCGAGTATCATATAAAAGGTTTCTCAGCTGAAGATCTACTACAAACAGGATATCTTTCTTTAATAACTGCTGTGACGAGATATACTTGCGGCAATCACACCTTCAGTTGTTATGCTATGAAATCAATAAAAAATGCCTTAATATATACTTACCGCAGAAATGCAAAATCCAATTATGAAATTAGCTTAAATGAGCCTGTTGGTTTATTTGAAAATACAGACAAAGAATTGTTAGATTGTATAAGTTCTCCTAGCGATTTGGAAGAAGACATAGTTAATTTGTTGTCAATTGAGACTCTAAAAGAAGCGCTGTCTACTCTTTCACAGGAAGATGTGGAACTGCTAAAAGCAGTCTACTTTAACAAATGCTCTGTAAAAGCTTACGCTAGAAGGAAAGGATTAGATTATATTACTGTCATAAGGAAAAGGAATAAGTTGCTTAAAAAGTTAGGCTGTCTTTTAATTGACCAAAGCAGTTCTCATTAATATCATACCTATGATACAAAGAATCCAGTTAAGCTATTCATTATAACTTAACTGGATTCTTATACGAAGTTAATCTTTATAAAACTCTTCTCAGTTTCATACACTAATTTTAAATATCAGCTATACTCTAAATATTTTTATGCCATCAGCCAATAGATTAACCATGTTGTTTAATTCATACGTGCTTGCTGTTATTTCTTCTACAGATGCTGTTTGCTCTTCGGCACATGCTCCGATTTCTTCAGTTGATGCTGCTGTCTGCTGTGCTACAGCAGATATACTTTCTATAGAAGACACAACATT
>JAEZDX010000077.1 GCA_023417975.1 Bacillota bacterium | reverse complement strand
ATCTACAGCTATAGAAGTTTTTCCTGTCTGTCTATCCCCTATGATAAGCTCTCTTTGACCTCTTCCTATAGGAATAATAGCATCTATAGCCTTTATACCGGTCTGCAAAGGAACCGAAACCGACTTTCTTGTTATTACCCCTGAAGCTTCTGCCTCTATTGGTCTATATTTGCTCGTATTAATCGGACCATTTCCGTCAATTGGCTGTCCAAGCGCATTTACAACCCTTCCGATTAATGCATCTCCAACAGGCACCTCTACTATACGTCCAGTCCTTTTTACCATATCTCCTTCGCAAATATTTTCACTAGGGCCCAATAATACACAGCCTACATTATCCTCTTCTAAATTCAATACCATTCCGTATACTTGATCCGGGAACTCCAAAAGCTCTGAAACCATACACTTTTCCAAACCATCAATCCTTGCAATCCCATCCCCGATTTGGATTACAGTACCTGCATCCATGACAGTAAGTTCCCTATTATACTTTTTCACCTGTTCTTTTATAAGAGAATTTATTTTATCAATTTGCACTGCATCGGATTGAAGAGCATAGTCTGTTTCTTTTAAATTAAGCTTCTTTTCATATTTTTCAACCAGTTCTTTTATTATAGAACTGAATTCATCTTTTCTAGAATTCATTAAGCTTTACTCTCCCATCATAGTTTAATAATTGCATCATTTAGCGAAATATTTATCTCCTCAAGCCTACTCTTTACACTTGAATCAATTACTTTATTTCCAACTTTTAAAACAACTCCACCCATGATAGATTTATCAATTTTATTAGAAAGCCTTACCCTCTTTTTTAGTTTTCGGGTTAAAGTATTTTCCAACTTTGTTATATCATCTGCACACATAGGAATTACAGTATATGCAACCGCAGTGACAATCCCTTGCTTTTCATAAACCGCATCATCAAATTTACTATAAATTTCAACCAATTGCTTTTCCATTCTCAAATCAATAAGTTCATAGCAAAAATCCAGTACTTCCTCCGATACAGTTCCTTTAAATACAGCTTGCATCATATCTTTCTTTTCTTCTTTTGATGGTTTAGGGTGTTCAATAATTGTTTTAAATTGCAGTTCCTTTTTTATCACCTCAGATATGAAATTAATATCTTTTCTGAACTCATCAATTTTATCTTCATTCTGCATTAATAGCCTAAATATATCTTTATTTTTTCTATTTATTAGCTTGTCCACTCAATATCACCTACTTCTTGAATAAACTTTGTTATCAATTCTTGGTGAACATTTTCATCTAATTCCTTATCTATTGCAGTGGCTGCCGTAAGCATTGCAATTTCAACAATTCCATGCTTTAAATCCATCAAAGCTTTTGCTTTTTCTGCCTCTATATTGTTTTTTGCCTTTAAAAACATTTTCTCTGCTTCATTTCTTGTATCTTCAAGAATTTCTTGCTTAATCTTATCTTCTCTTTGCTTTGCCGAAATAATAACTTCCATTGCCTCATTTTTTGCTTCATCCATTTTTTGCTCATAAAGCTCCTCCAGACGCTTCGCTTCATCTGCACTCCTTCTTGCTTCAAGCAAATCTTCCTGAAGCTTTTCATTTCTGGCATTAATTCTGGAATTAATCGGCTTAAATAGAAAATGTCTGATAACAAGAAACAAAACTAATGTTGACAACAACTGAGATATAAATGTAGACCATTCCGGTATAACATTAATTTCAAAACCCATATTTTCAACTCCTTCTCATGCACTAGCGCAAATCAATGTCAAAGCTGTATTAAGCGGCAATCCGAGCCTCTTAATATTTACAGTGCCTGCATTAAAGGACGTACAATCAACAATATGATTGCTATAATCAAGCCATAAATTGAGCTCGTCTCAGAAACTGCCTGACCTAATATCATAGTTTGAATAATATCAGACTTTGCTTCCGGCTGCCTAGCTACAGCTTCCGCTGCTTTCCCTGCTGCATACCCTTGCCCTAATCCTGGTCCAAGAGCTGATAATACCGCAATACCTGCTCCTATTGCTGAACAACCTAACACAAAAGCTTCACTTGAAATACCTGACATATTTTATTCCTCCATTATCTACTAAATTTTTAACTGAGTCTTTAACTCTCCATTTTCATCTTATTTCCTACAAATACCATAGTAAGCATAGCAAATATAAATGTTTGTACTATTCCTACAAAAACGTCAAAATACGCGTTTAAGAAAGGAGCTATAAATGGTACTATAACAATAGAAATACTGTTTAGCGCATTAAAAATCAAAGCCATTATTATAGTTCCGCTTATCATATTCCCAAAAAGTCTGAAAGATAGTGATATCGGTGTTACTATTTCACTTATCAAATTAATCGGGAGCAGTACAGCCGTTGGTGCCGCAAACCCTTTAAAATAGTCCTTTATACCTTTACTATGTATACCGACAAACTGTATCATAAGAAAGGTGATCATTGCTAAAGCAAGAGTTGTACTGTAATCCGATGTAGGGGTCTCAAGTCCAAGCAAACCCAATAAGTTAGCGCACACCAAAAATAATATTAATGTTCCTATATAAGGAGCAAAACCTTTTGCATTAGCTCCCATTGTACTTATTACCAAACCTTCTATTTTCTCCACAAATATTTCTGCTGCAATAACTGATCCGCTTGCTCTTTTATCCAATTTTGAGTTTTTTATTTTTTTTCCGATTATTATAGCTGCTGCTGATAAAATCATCACAATTAACCATGAGTTAATAGCCGCACCCTTTAAATTTATAGCCCTTCCAAACAACAGAAAATGTATAGATATTTTCATATTGTAAATCCTCTCTAATAGTAAATTTATTATTCTAATTTTCAGATAAATGTCCCGTAAAAAAAACATCTATAAATATAATAATTCTTATTGAAAACAACCCTATAATAGCAGTATAAAAGCTTAGGTAATCAGCTATAAAAGCTATTGCCAAAACTATTCCGTAAATGAACGTTCTTATCCCATAATTAGTTGCTATAAAAGCTCTAATTTTTTTCTGAGACATACAGATAGCTTTTTCAATGCTAATACACATAAGTCTGAAATTCAATATTGTTATTAATGTACTAAAAACCAAGCCATATACATGCTTTTTGGGATCAGGAAGTATAACTATTATAAATACAGATAAAATAAACGAAAATAATAAAGCCTTTAACATTATCCGAACTTGATAATTTAATTTGCTTAAATTCATTTAAGTAATACCTCCTTGATGAATTTTTTATACCTATTATGTATAACTACTCCCGCTAAACCTGCTTCCTAAAAATATCATCAATTTATCCCTATGATCGAAAAAAATACTAAAACCTGTGACTTTACTATCATAGTAATAACTTTTTATATTTCTTCCATTGTATATAAAATCACTATATATTAATTCAAAACTATCATGCTGAAAACCATTTGATACAAAAGTAATAACCGTATGCTGTTTCTTCTCTAAAATAGTTTTATATTTAATCTGCGAGGAGGAAAGCATACATTCGCTACTGAAAATGACTAAATCTATTAATTTTAAGCATAAAACAGCTATTATTACCATAACAATCTTATTTTTCTTACATTTTCTCACTATTGCTCCCTCCCTTTCTCATTATCGTTTTTATTATACATTATTATCAGCAAATGATAAATACTTTTAGTTAATTATGAATAAATTATAAATTTTATTTTTTTATTTTTACTAATATAAAAATGCCCATCACCTCCAAGTAATTCGAAGATTTTCGGGCATTTCTATGATTTCATATTTTTTTGTAAGTACAGTATTATCTTTATAAATATTACAGATTAATTAAGCAATTTGTGTTTTATTATATTCATAAGCTCGTATTATACACTATACTCCATTACATTTTTCTCTAATACAGCTGCTATTTTTACCAACTTCTTTGCAGTTACAGCCATTTCATTTGTTATAGCAGCCTGCTCTTCAGTTGAGGCAGTTACCTCTTGAGAGAGCGCGGACATTGTTTGCGACTCTGAAGCTATCGCTTCTACCGTATGCAAAATTTCGCTGCTTGCATTCATTGTTCCTTGGACAACTTCATGAACTTCATTTATTTCCTTAGGTATATCATTAACTCTTGAAATTACTTGTTTAAAGGAGGATATTGCATTGTTAATATCCCCTCTGCTTTCCGCTGCGATGTTTGTGACATGCTCCGTAGTATCATAAACTTCATGGGTTTCTTTCATTATAGTATTTATCAACCCTGCTATTCCTTTGGAAGAATTTAATACTTCTTCAGCAAGTTTTCTTATCTCCTGAGCCACTACCGAAAAACCTTTTCCGGCTTCACCGGCTCTTGCTGCTTCAATTGATGCATTTAATGCCAAAAGATTTGTTTGTGATGCCACCCCATTTATCACATCTACAATTGAGTTAATCTTAGAAATGGTTTCATCCAAACTTACAACCTTAGTTTTGGCCAAATTAAAGGAGTTCAGCATCTCATCTACACTGGATGATAAATTATTGATCTTTTCAGCTCCATCCTTAGCCAACAATGTCAATTTATCATTTACGCCATTTAAATCTATAGAGAATTTTTCCAGCAGCTTAACTGCATTGTCTAAAGCCTCTGTCTGTTTCATACCTTCCTCTGACACATTAACTACCGAAGCTGCTATACCTTCACTCGTTAAAGCTATTTGATTTCCTCCGCTTGAAATGTTTTTTGATAAATTGCTTAAGCTTTCCGATATGACCTTAACTTTTCTAACCAGTTCTCTTATTTTATTTGTAGTCACATTATTTACTGCTGCAAGCCTTCCTATCTCATCTTTTCCTATAACTTCATCGTACTCTGCTGTCAAATCTCCTTCACCTATTTTTTCAATAGTTTCTTTAATGCTTTCTATTGGCCTTGCAATTCTTTTTCCAATAATCATTGCTGCAACAACAACCAATATCAATAAGATTAAATCGAAGAATATGCTCTTGATAATGCTGTTTTTCGTTTGTTTTTTCATATTATCAACGGAAATTCCAATAGATAGTCCATACTTTATTGTGTTTCCATCTCTTACAGGAACAGTTACGTTATATGCAGGAACTCCTCTCCATACGTACATAAAAGCAGCTGTTTTCCCTTTAAAGGCTTCATCATATTCTGAAGAATCTACCTTTTCCCCTATTGAATCCTTTGCAGTTCCCGCTACAATGGTTTTATCTTTGGTTATTGCACCTGCATAATATAATTGACCATCAGCATATTTATAGGTTTCATCTATTATTTGCTGCATTCTGTTAATATCATTAACGTCTGCGCCTTCAATATTAGCTTTTATATTATTAACCAAGGTTATTCCATCAGCTTTCATCTGACCTTCTATCCCTCGTAGCATTTCATATGTAAAAAAGCTTGTACAAGCAATAATTATTACTGCGGCTATTATAACAAAATTAAATATTAATCTCTTTCTTATGGAACTAAACATGTGTACCTCCTAAACTTCCAACGAAGTCAACCCTATCATTTATATATATGTACTCGAACGTATTTCCAATAGCTGTTCATACTTTCCGATATATTTCGTCCGCGAACGAAGCATGTCGAAAACTGATTTTAAAAGCTCTCTATGATTTAAACTCCTATAACCTCTTTAACACCAGGAACATCGTGTTTTAATGTTTCCTCTATAATCATCTTAAGTGTCATCATCGCTCCTGGGCAATTTCCACAGGCACCTTGCATTTTTACACTAACAACTCCATCCTTACTCACATCAACAAACTCTACATCTCCACCATCTCTTTGAAGCATTGGTCTAACTTTCTCCAATGATTTTACAATTAATTCTTTCATACATTAACCTTCTTTCAGCTTTTTCGTACGCGTACGGATAATCTATCCAAAAAAAATGCTTCTATAGCATTTTTAATATATTATTGAGAGCATCATCTATATTGCTTTCAAACACCTTTCTTTGATCAACACTAAAATCCTTTAATAATAAATCAAGAAATTCTTTCTCCAACTCTGCAAGCCTTTGTTTTATCGGTATAGCCTCGGTTGTTAAGCTGATATACACACTTCTTTTATCTTCATTGCATACACATTTCTTTATCAACCCTTGACTCTCATACTTATTTATTATATCGGATAAAGATGACTTAGATATTTTCCAAATGCTTGCTACTTCGTTAAATAACAGTGATGAACCATCCTCCGGTAAAATATCAAACAAGGCTGCGTGATTTAGCAATATAGGTAATTGCTCATTCTTTATTTTTTTCAACAGATATTTATCAGATGCTTCACTGATCTTATTTATCTTGCTGATAATGCATTTACTTTTCATTCTCAACACCTCATTCGTCCGAGTACGAATTAATTATAGTTTTATTTACCTTCACTGTCAACCTGTTACTACAATTTTTAAACTGCCGGTACAATCAGCATTAAGTATAAAATGCTATGGATAAGATTTTTTTCTACGGTAAAACTACATCTATAACTATGAAATTTCATTTAAAACTAAGGAGGTAACCTTTATGAAAAGTAACCCAGATGATAGAACTGATAATGTGGAAAGAATTCAAAACAATATTGATGACACAATTGAGAATATACGATTATCCGAAGAAGCTATAGATGAGAGTGATAATCCAAAAGCCAAAGAAGAAATAAAGGCTAAGAATGAACGCAGAGAAGCTGCACTTGATTCTTTCAGATCTGAAATCAAAGATGAGTCAAAGGCGAGGAAAAACGGTTACAAGTAATTCCTATTTTCTCTCACATACTGCAATAGCATAATTTGTTCTGAACCAAAAAAGAATCCACAATAGTGCGTCAATAACCCGCATCATTGTGGATATATTAATTACAACTTAAACCTTCCATTCTAAGCTGCCTTTTAAATTATGTCCCAGTCTTTCCCCTACAAATAATATTTTTATTATTACATACTATTCCTGCTAAAAACTGCACTACAGTCTATGTAATTATATAATTTTACCAAAATAATTTAATACGCCTCTTGACAATTGGCAAACATTATACAATAATTTATATTAAAGGATAATTATTATTAGTTAATTCATTAATATTAAAAAGCTAATAATAATTTAGGAATAAATTCTAATAGAAATTTAGGAGGTTGATTAATTATGTCATTAATAGGAACAATAGTAAAGCCATTTAAAGCATCTGCTTACCGTAATGGTGAGTTTATAGATCTTACTGAAGCAGATTTTAAAGGAAAATGGAGTGTAGTTTGCTTTTATCCTGCTGACTTCACCTTTGTTTGCCCAACAGAATTAGAGGATTTGCAAGACAATTACGAAACCTTGAAATCACTTGGAGCTGAAGTGTATTCCGTTTCAACAGATACTCATTATACACATAAGGCATGGCATGACAGTTCAGAAGCCATTAAGAAAATTACTTACACGATGATCGGAGATCCATCCCATATCCTATCAAGAAACTTTGATGTATTAATAGAAGCCGACGGTCTTGCAGATCGCGGTACCTTTATTATAGATCCGGATGGTGTTATTCAGGCGGTTGAAATCAACGCCGGTAATATAGGTCGTGATGCAAGTTCTCTCGTTAATAAGATCAAGGCTGCGCAGTATGTTAGAAATAATCCGGGTGAAGTTTGCCCTGCAAAGTGGAAAGAAGGTTCTGCTACACTTAAGCCAAGTCTTGATCTTGTTGGAAAGATTTAAGGTGAGTGCTTATGATTCTTGATGCAGATATCAAATCCCAATTAGCCCAATATCTCCAGTTGCTGGAGAACAATGTGCTGCTCAAGGTCAGTGCCGGCTCTGATGATGTATCTAATGATATGCTGGCTCTCATAGAAGAGCTGACTCATATATCACCGAAAATCAAAGTTGAAAGAACTGAATTGCAGAGAACACCAAGCTTTAGTGTAAACCGTGTTGGAGAAGATACCGGTATAATCTTTGCAGGTGTGCCCTTAGGTCACGAATTCACTTCACTTGTGCTTGCACTGCTTCAAGTAAGCGGAAGACCTCCAAAAGCTCAACCAAAGACAATTGACCAAATTGGAAAGCTTAAGGGGAATTATGCTTTCGAAACATATATAAGCTTAAGCTGCCATAACTGCCCGGAGGTTGTGCAGGCACTTAACTTAATGAGCGTCCTAAACCCTGCAATTTCTCATACTATGATCGACGGCGCAGCATATAAAGAAGAAGTTGAGAGCAAAAATATCATGGCAGTTCCCTCTGTTTACTTGAATGGTGAATTCTTCAGCAGCGGCCGAATGACCGTTGAAGATATTCTATCAAAGCTTGGCAGCGCTCCTGAGGCATCCGACTTTGACCACAAAGAGCCTTTTGATGTCCTCGTCATTGGAGGCGGCCCCGCAGGTGCAAGTGCAGCCATATATGCTGCCCGTAAAGGAATTCGTACCGGCATTG
>JAEZDX010000025.1 GCA_023417975.1 Bacillota bacterium | reverse complement strand
GCCGTATGGAACAAGGCTCACTAAGATGTGACGCCAACATATCCTTAAGACCAATTGGCCAGAAAAGCTTGAATACTAAAGTAGAACTTAAAAACATAAATTCCTTTAAAGAACTTCAGAAAGCTTTGGAAAAGGAAGAAAAAAGACAAAGAGAGTTGTACCAGTTTGGTGAGGATTACAAAATAAAGCAAGAAACTCGCCGTTGGGACAGCGGAAAAGGCAGAACCGTGCCTATGCGATCTAAGGAAGAGGCGCATGATTACAGATATTTTCCAGAACCGGATTTAACGCCTGTTATTCTTTCCACAGATATGGTGGAAACTATAAGAGAATCTCTTCCTGAAATGCCAAAGGAAAAGAAAAAAAGATTTATTGAAAGCTATAACCTGTCTGTAAAAGAAGTTGGTATATTAATTGATGATAAACCTTTGGGAGATTACTTTGAAAGCCTCATAAGCCTTGGAGCAAATCCAAAAACTGCTGCTAACTGGCTGTTAAGCGACATTCTAAGAATAATGAATGACAAAGGTATTGAAAGCCGCAGTATTATTGTGAGTCCCAAGCATTTGTATGAATTGATTACTTTAATTGAAAAAGGTAAGATAAGTAATACTGCCGCTAAGGAAGTTCTAGACGAAATGTTCATTAAGAATGATTGTCCCGAAGATATAATTAAATCAAAGGGGTTGTCTCAGATAAGCTCAACAGATGAGCTTCTTAAGATTATTGCTGAAGTAATTGAAAAAAATCCACAATCCATAGAAGATTATCATAATGGCAAACCTCAAGCAGCAGGTTTTTTAATGGGTCAAGTAATGAAGGCTTCCAAAGGAAAAGCAAATCCAAAGGTTGCCAAGGAGCTTCTTGACGAAGCATTAAAAAATATGCCTGTGGCATAAGTTTATTAATAGTTTATACCGGGAAACAAATACTGTTTCCCGTGTATATAAATTTCCCCAACACTTGGGGCATGTGATCTTGCAACCATTACTATCACATGCCTCTTTTTTATTCGAAAAATTTATCTTAATCATTATAGCATCTTTATTTTATTAAGTGCAAATGTAAACTCTCACAGCTATATTTTTTTTATTTACCTCATAATTAACTATTGCAAAGAGGTAACCTATACCTTATAATAGAATTGTACTAATCCCTTCCACATAATATTTTATCATAAATTTTTATTATAGTATTCCTCAAAGGGGAGTAGCTTCAGACTTTTGTCTGTAACTGTTCGTCATTACGGTTTAATAGCCCGGACAGTTAACTCTTTAAATAGAGATAGCAAGACCTTTGTTCCACTAAACATTTGTGGGACAAAGGTCTTTTTTAATAATATTGAAAAGCTATTATTTTAAAATTATATGGATTGGGAATATTAATATCAATATTGTTTTATTATAGTTTTAAAGAGAGGTGTTGTAAATGTGGTTTCAAAAGACAGTTGATACCGTAGTAACCGAGATAAATACGGATGTGATAAACGGGCTGTCCAACGAAGAAGTTCTAAAAAGGAAGGAGCAATATGGGCTAAATAAACTTAAAGGTAAAAAGAAAAAAACTATACTTCAGATGGTTTTTGCCCAATTGAATGATGTATTAATTTATATTTTACTTGTAGCCGCCGTCATTTCTTTTGCACTTGGCGAAGTAAGCGACGCGGCTGTAATAGCCGTAGTTATTATTATTAATGCCGTAGTCGGAGTTGTGCAAGAGTCCAAGGCTGAAAAGTCCTTGGAAGCCTTAAAAAAGCTTACAACTCCAAAAGCAATAGTAAAAAGAAATGGAGAAATTACAGAAATTCAATCTGAAGAGTTAGTTCCGGGAGACATTATTATACTTGATGCCGGAAGATATGTTCCCTGCGATCTAAGACTTATCGAAACGGCTAACCTGAAAGTTGAAGAATCAGCCTTGACAGGAGAATCTGTTCCAGTAGATAAGGATGCCAATACAACCTTTGAAGCTTCAGATACTCCACTTGGTGATCAAAAAAATATGGCTTTCATGTCCACACTTGCCACTTATGGCCGTGGAGTCGGTGTTGCCATTGGCACCGGTATGAATACGGAAATCGGAAAGATCGCTAAAATGCTGGATGAACAAGAAAACGAATTGACTCCGCTGCAAAAAAAGCTGGCTGAATTAGGAAAAATATTGGGCTTCGGTGCAATAATAATTTGTGCGGTTATTTTCTTAATTGGACTTATTCAAGGAAGACAAGTGTTTGAAATGTTTCTTACCGCAATAAGCCTTGCAGTGGCAGCTATTCCTGAAGGTCTTCCTGCTATTGTTACTATAGTTCTTGCTATGGGCGTTCAAAGAATGATAAAGGAAAACGCTATAGTTAGAAAATTACCTGCTGTAGAAACTCTAGGTGCGGTAAACATAGTTTGTTCAGATAAAACAGGTACATTGACTCAAAATAAAATGACTGTTACAAAATTTTATACGGATGGAATTTTAAGTCCCATTAATGCATTGGATTATGATAAGCCTTCGAATAGGTTATTGCTTGAAAGTATGATGCTGTGCAATGATGCTACTTTTTCAGAGAACTCCAAAACCGGTGATCCAACCGAAATTGCTCTGCTGGAAATGGGAGCGAAGTATAATATATTCAAAGATGCCCTTAACGGTGAACATTCAAGAGTAGATGAAATTCCTTTTGAATCTGACCGAAAGCTAATGACTACAGTAAATAAATATGAAGCAAGCTATTACGTAATGACAAAAGGTGCAATAGACAATCTTCTTAAAATATGTACACATGCTTTAATAAATGGAAATACAGTTCCTTTGACAGATGTTATAAAATCGGACATAATGGCAAGCTCTAATGCAATGTCCGATGATGCTCTGAGAGTTCTTGGCGGAGCATATAAAATTATTCCGAATACTCATATTGAAATCGACACCTTGGAAAGCGGTCTTGTATTTATAGGTTTAGTAGGAATGATTGACCCACCGAGAGAAGAAGTTAAACATTCTATAGCTTTATGTAAATCCTCCGGAATAAAAACCATAATGATTACAGGCGATCATAAAAACACTGCTTTTGCTATTGCTAAGGAGCTGGGAATTGCCGAAAATGAATCTCAGGCAATATTCGGAACTGAACTTGATAAGATGAGTGATGCGGAGCTGGACAGTAAAATAGATGATTTAAGAGTATTTGCCAGAGTTTCTCCCGAGCACAAGGTTAAGATAGTAAAAGCCTTTAAGTCAAAAGGAAACATTGTATCTATGACCGGTGACGGTGTCAATGATGCACCTTCTTTAAAAATGGCAGATATCGGCGTAGCTATGGGAATCACAGGTACTGACGTAGCTAAGGGAGCTTCCGATATGATTCTTACAGACGATAATTTTTCTACTATCGTTTCTGCTATTGAAGAAGGCCGTAATATATTCAATAACATAAAAAAATCAATTTTATTCCTATTATCCTGTAATGCAGGCGAAATATTTGCATTGTTCTTTGCCATATTACTAGGCTGGGCTGCTCCGTTAAAGCCTATCCATATATTGTGGGTTAATCTTATCACAGACACTTTGCCGGCTCTAGCTTTAGGCGTAGATCCTGGTGACAAGGATGTTATGAAGGAAAAACCAAGAAATCCTAAGGAAAGCTTATTTGCAGGCGGTTCGGGAGTAAGCATCGGTTTAAACGGTCTATTGATAGGACTCCTTACACTTGCAGCTTTTGTTATAGGTGCTAAGGTTTATACAAACGATACGTCCCTATTCCCTCTATTCCCTAAGAATATATCGGAAGAAGCTTTAACTCATGCGCAGACTATGGCATTTGTAGTTCTAAGTGTATCTCAGCTGTTCCATGCATTCAACATGAGACATCCTGAAAAATCAATTTTCCAGCTTGGGATATTCTCAAACAAATATCTTATTGCAGCAGTATTAGTGGGCATATTCCTACAAGATGTAGTAATCACTATCCCTGCACTAAGATCTGTATTCGGAGTATATGACCTTCTTGCTAAAGATTGGATAATTGTAGGTTTATTATCTATCATGCCCCTTGTGCTTAATGAGATAGTAAAACTAATAAAGCGTATTGTGAAAAAAGCATAAATATGCACTACCAATGTATAGTAGAAAATAGCCTTTACCATAGTAATGGCTATTTTCTTTTTATGTTGACATATGTACATAATGCGGTAAAATTAATATAATTTGATTTTTATTCATTATTTCATTTTAGGGGGCTAAGTAATGTTAGGAACGCTTGTGAATTTTGCAGCTATTCTCGTAGGGTCATTTGTAGGTTTATTTTTAAGAGGAGGCATATCGGAAAGGTTCAGCAACACTATAATGCAGGGAGTTGCTTTATGTGTATTTTTTATAGGTATTGAAGGTGCACTTAAAGTAGACAATTTACTTCTTGTGATAATATGTATAGCTATTGGGGCTTTGATGGGTGAGGTAATAGATATTGATAAAAAGTTCAAGCAACTTGGGGACAAGCTTGAAAGCAAATTTAAGAATAGTAAAAGTAAAATATCTGAAGGTTTTGTCAATGCAAGTCTATTATTCTGTGTAGGCGCCATGGCAATTCTAGGTTCTTTAGAAAGTGGTCTTCGTGGAAAACATGACATATTATTTTCAAAATCTATTCTTGACGGAGTAATATCAATAATGTTTTCCTCTACCTTAGGTATAGGTGTAGCTTTTTCTTCATTTGCCGTATTGCTTTATCAAGGCACTATTACTATAGGCTCACACTTTTTAAGCCCATTTCTTACCGAATCCGTAGTGAACAATATGGATGCTGCCGGTAGTTTAATAATAATAGGACTTGGATTAAATATGCTTGGTGTTACAAAAATCAAAGTTGCCAACCTACTTCCTGCTATTTTCTTGCCTATTTTGGCTCAGGTTATAATTAATATATTCTGAGCCAAAATGAAAACTATAAACCGATATACAAGGAACCTCCAACATATTTAGTTGGAAGTTCCTTTTTTGCATTACTATTTCAAGAGAAGTCTTGCCTTTCTGCAGATTGCTTCTTCTGAGTTCTATTTGAATTTTTTGCACTCTCTCTTGTAAGAGGTGTACCACCTTTGCTTTTTTCAAGTCTTACTTCTTTTGGATCTACTTGACTATCCTTTGCCATTAATGTCCCCTTCTTTCAATTATAATTTATGTTTATTTTCTCTGATTCTTATCTTTTTTATTTATAAAATCCGTATGGTATTTCTTGATGAAACATTTATAAACTGCCTGTTATAGTTGTATAATATTAAATGAGGTGGTGTTGCAATGTTTGTTGGACGAAGTTATGAAATTGATCAGTTAAATAAATTATATAACAGACCGGGCTTTCAACTGGCAGTATTGTACGGAAGAAGAAAAGTCGGCAAGACCTCTCTTGTTAAAGAATTTTGCAAGAATAAGCCCACCCTTTTCTACATACCTGAAGAGCATGATGATAATCTGGCCTTTAATAGCTTCAGAAATTCAATTTTCAAGCATTTTAAACTAAGTGGTGATAAAGTTGAAATAAACACTTGGGAAGATGCTTTTAGAGTGATATGCATAGAAAGTAAAGGTAATCGAATGTTATTGGTACTTGATGCCTTTCCAAGCCTAACAAACGAGAACCCGTCCATCTCTTCTATAATTAATAAGGTTATTGAAACTCAAATGAAAGCTACTGAAATATTTCTAATAATAATAGGCTCCTTTAATGGACTTACAGAAAGACATGTTATAAATTCAAAAAGCGGACTTTTTGCTTTTAGGTCTGCACAATTTAAGCTTGAACCCTTGAGCTTTTTTGAAAGCACTCAGTTCTTTCCCAATATACCCATATATGACAAAGTAAAGTTTTACTCCACTTTAGGCGGTATGCCCCATTATTTGGCCCAATTTGATTACAACCGCAGCTATGATGAAAATGTAATTGAATTACTTCTAAATAAAAGCTCCTACCTTTTCGGTGAGCCTGAAAGTTATTTGAAGAGTAAGCTTGAAAGCTTGTCAACTGCTGACAAGGTTCTTTCACTACTTTCGAAAGGAGATTACAACCTTGAAAGATTTAATGAAACAAATTTTTTCATGGGTAAAGACCTGATTTTCGTAATAAAAAAACTAAAGGAATTAGGTGTAATAAAAAGATATAAATCTATTGGTAGCAGTGAAAAAAGACCTTGGAGCTATTATCGATTGGAAGATCACTTTTTTCGTTATTGGTATAGATTTTTATATAAAAATAGAAATCTTGTCGAAATGGGCATGCAGCAATACTTATACCAAAATAAAATAGCCGGTGATATTAACAGCCATATCGGCTATGTATTTGAAGACATATGTACTCAGTTTTTAAAGAAATTAAATTCAAGCTTCCAGCTTCCTTTTGTATTTGAATATATTGGAAGCTGGATAGGCTATAATTTGTCCTTAAAAAAGCCATCACAGCTTGATATTGTAGCAAGTTCCGAAAATAACGTGCTCGTAGGAGAGTGTAAATGGACCGGTTCTCCAATAAATATGAATATTATCCAGTCACTTATTAAAAAATCACATACTCTTAGATATGACAATAAATATTATTGCTTTTTCAGCAAATCAGGCTACAATGATGAAGCAAAAGAATATTCGTTGCAAAACGAAAATATTTATCTTTTTAGTCTTAAAGATATAGAAAAACTTCTGTAATTCAATTATTTTCATCCATTAATGTATAAACTGGCTATCTATGTCAAGAATAATTGATATAGAAAATCGAGGGATGTGATATAATGAATAAAAATAAGCGAATTATTTTGATTGTACTATTTGTTATGGGAATTTGCATATGCGGCTGGAGTATTTATAATTCAATAGTAACTATAACTGAAAACAGTAATAACTCAGCAGCGAATCAAAATACTCAAAAAAATAATAGTCAGACAACAGGAAATAATAAGAGTGCGGTTGTCATTGATAATGATAAGGATTCATGTAGCAGTGATGAAGACTCAGACTCAGATAACAAAGACAAAAACACTT
>JAEZDX010000672.1 GCA_023417975.1 Bacillota bacterium | reverse complement strand
TTAATATTATTCCGTTGAATATTTCCTCCACAGGATATTGCCTAAACTTACAAACCTCAAGAAACCGGCTCAAAAGCTCCTTATCTTTAACTTCCTTAAGCTCGGAGTTTATGTTTCTTATGGTTTTCTTGTTCATCTTGCAATTATGCTTTAACCAGTTAACTAGCATTATTTCCTTTGTGCTTTTTGAAATTATAATCTTTCCCAAGCTCTCAAAGGTATTAAGGTGCTCATTTATTGCCTCGGTGTTAAGTCCTGTCTCAAGCACTGCCAATTTAAGATTAAACTTATAAATGCCGCATACGGTTGAGGTAGTATTGGTTATTAAGTACATATAAAAATATCTTTCCTCCGGTGTTAGTTCAAGAACAAAATCATCCTGCCAAAATTTTACTTGGATTTTCTTTGTTATTGTCATTGTTAGTTCCTCCCTAAATATTTATTTTTGATTTATCTGCATATATAAATACACAGTTGAAGGAAAAAATTACATTTTTTTAAAAAATATTTTTGCATTAGATGATATGCTAGTTTAGAAGTGCTTTGTATATTATCATCATCTTGGGACTATGATATAATATAACATATAACTAAAGGGAGCTGATTTCGAATGCCTCTGCCTAGTAAAAAAACGGTAACGTATGAAGAGTTTTTAAGTATTCAGGAAAGCTATGAAGGCAAAGTAGAGTACAATAATGGTTAAATAATGAAAATGAAGACCTTAAATATTTTGTGCACGAGGATACATTTAAAATACATGACAAATATGTTAGTACTGTTTTTCAAGGGCTTACTTTCAGTTTGGAAGATATATTTGATTAACAAAGTCATGACAATCCAGAAGGTATGACTTATCAGATTCAGAACTTACTACTATAACAAAAACTACAACTGGTTAATTGAATGGACAAAGAGAAAGAAATAACAATATAAAAAGTAGATAATAGATTTATAATTCGTGATTATTGGGGGATGCAATATGTTTGGACACTTAGGATTTTCATATGTAGGTTTAATATATTTATTGATGCTGTTCATTCCTAATATTATTTACATTAAACACCAGCCAATTGATTCAAAGCATATTCAAGAAAATAAAATATTGTTATTATTTGAGCGTGTAGGTCAAATGTTGTGTACATTCAGTGTGGTTATTTTTACCAACTTTAATATACAGCAATTATCTCTATGGGGCTTATGGCTTATTGTATCGTTTTTACTAATGTTAGCATATGAAATTTGTTGGGTTAGGTATTTTAATAATAAACATACAGAAGAAAACTTTTATAGGAGTTTTTATTATATACCAATACCGCTTGCAAGTTTACCGGTTATAGCTTTTTTGTTATTAGGAATATACGGGAAAGTTGTTTTTCTATGTGTTTCAGCAATTATTCTTGGTATAGGACATATTGGAATTCATATTCAACATTTAAAAAATAAAGAAATCATATTGAAATGGCAAAGATAAGATATAGAAACTATTTTGGGATAACATGTGAAAATAGCTGAAAATAAGCTTTTAGCAAGGCATTGTTAAGGAGGTTAGCATGATTTTACAGGCAAAGGATATGGAACAGTTACATGAAAAATTGGACGAGCTGGGTGTTGGTGAGGAAATAAAGAAACACAAAGCAGTGCTAATAAAGATTAATCTGGCACGGCCTGCAGAAGTTGGACATCCGAGAACAGATTTTAACCTTCTATGTGAAGTTATCAAATACACAATAGAGCATAATGGGAAATGTGCAATTGCCGAGGCTGCTAATGGATATCTCAGAACAAATCTGGAGAGAATGGGGCTAGGTAAGATCATAGAAGACTATGCTGTTGAAGTTTTGGATTTGGATCTTCAGGATACAGATAAGGTAATAATGGAAGGAGAAGAACACTTTATACCGAAATGCTTTAAGGATTATAAGGTGAGAATAGCTATACCTGCAGCTTCAAAAAGAGAAGGAATGATTTTCTCAAATAATATAAAACTATTTGTTGGAGCAGTGCCCCGCAGTAAATATCAGATAGGAAGCAGCGAAGTTGATTGGAGACCGCGGATACATGTAAATCTTCACAAATCTGTAGCTAATATTTACATGGCGATTCAGCAGTACTCGCCATTTGCTTTTTACATAAACGGGGGAACTGCAATGGATGAAGCTGCAGGAGAATTCCAATTTAAAAATATAATACTCGGAAAGGATGCTCTGGAACTGGACTTTTATGTTTTAAACAATATGTTCAGCAAGCATGAAATTCCAGAGTATCTAAAGATATTAGAAAAAAGCTATAAGAGTAACTAGATGACATGGCTGGCCTTTCAGCTCAAATAGCTGTACCACTTAATATTTGAATCCAGTCTTTTGCATAGAGTATGAAAAATAAAAACCAACACTAATCCGATAACTGCCATATAGTAACCGTTGATAAATATATTCACATAGGTTGCAATTAAGAAAGCTACAGGAAACAGAAATAATACTGAAGGAAAGTAAATCAAAAGTATACACTTGATTTTATTCCTTAAGCCCTTAAACTTCAAAGTAAACCTTTTATAGAAAAAGTTAAGTACATATCCGTAGGAGAACATAGCCAAGAAGAAGATAACGAGGATGTTTAAATTTATATGACCCTCAAAAGCTTGAAATATTAAGGCTATTATTATCAGAAAAGCCAAATTGAAATTCAAACTTTTTAGTAAGTTTAATAGCTTTACCTTTTTTGTGTTATGGGATTCTATTATATCCTCACAAAAGACTTTTATGTCTTTTCCGATAATATCAGTAACCGGTAGATTATTTTCTTGAGCGGACTTAAGCATATCTAAAAGATCAAGCTGCACCTCATTGGAAAATTTACTATTAACTGAAATGTTGCTGCTTTGTAAATAGCTTAATATATCAAAATATGCCGTTTTATATTCACCCTTTAAACCATTGATGGTTTTATTCAAATTCATCACTCCTCTAAAATATTATTCACATTTACATATAACTTTGACCAATAAAGCTTGAAGTCATAAAGTTCTTTCTTTCCGGTTTCAGTCAAAAAGAAGTATTTTCTTGTCATGCCGTTTTCTTCCTGGCGTTTTTCAGACACTATCAAATCCTTTTTTTCAAGCCGTAATAATAGTGGGTATACAGTACCTTCTACCATATCCTCAAAGCCTGCATTTTTTAACTTAATCAGCAATTCATAGCCATAGGTTTCCTCTTTAGAGATAATACTTAAAATACATCCTTCTAGGATACCTTTTAATATTTGAGAATTATTTTCCAAATGATCACCACCGTAAGTACTATGTAATACAAAGTATATTTATATTATATAGGATGATACTTTGCAATGCAAGGTATATTTAAAAGTTTGTTTGTTTTAAGTAAGTTCATAAAATAGCGAAACAGAATTAAATTCCATTGGAGTCAGCATAATAAGTATAGTATTGAGGAAGAATACTCATTTGCGTCTATATAGTCTTTTCTTTTTATATAAAAAAAGTTAAAATGGAATTATGATTGATTTTTTGAAAAGCCTTCTTCTAAAAGAATTAGGAGGAAATAATAATGAAAATACCTATGACAAGGATTATAAAGTATACAATTTACTTAGCTGTTTTGATAGGCTGTCTGATTCTTTTGCTTTTGAATATCAATATAATCAAAAATATTAGATATTTCGAAGATCCTGTTTTAATAAGGGATTGGATTAGAGGTTACGGAAATTTCGGCTCAATTGCATTTATTGTGCTGCAGATGGTGCAAGTTATATTTTTCTTTATACCTGGGGAATTCATTCAAGTTGCAGGAGGCTTTATCTTCGGAACATTTTGGGGTCTTATATTGTCCGTTATTGGAATTTTACTTGGATCCTTACTCACTTTCTTGGCTGCACGGGCAGTAGGAGAAAAGATATTAAGAAAGATTATACCTGCAAAGCACTTCGAAAAACTTGAGGTGCTTATAAATAGGCCGAGAAATAAGCTGGTAATATTCGTCCTTTACCTGATTCCCGGTATACCGAAAGATATCCTAGGCTATATTTCGGGGATAACGCCTATAGAGACAAAGCAATTTGTGATTATATCCAACGTTGCAAGAATTCCGGGTATTTTTGCTTCTGTATACTTGGGATCTAACCTGTACGATAAAAATTATCTTGTTTTGGCTATAGTTATATTGGCAGTAATTATCTTAGTCCTCATAATATGGTTTTATAAAGACAAGATACTCGAAAGGTTTAAATAGAAGCTTGGAATGAATACCCTATTTTATTCTATAAGCACCGGCTTATACTTTTCATAAGCGTGTGATGTTTAAAAATATTGTCAATAATACATATAGGGAATGTAAAAGATGTTGATATGGAGGAATACAAATGGACAGATTACTGATCTTGGATTCGAACAGCTTGCTAAACCGGGCATTTTATGCACTTCCACCCCTTACTAATGCCGAAGGGATTCATACTAATGCCGTTTATGGTTTTACAAATATGCTGCTAAAAATGCAGGATGAAATAAAGCCTAATTACATAGTGGCCGCCTTTGACAGAAAGGCACCTACTTTCAGACATAAAGAATACGTGGATTATAAAGCCGGAAGAAAGAAAATGCCCCCGGAGCTTGCGGAACAGTTTCCTCTTGTAAAGGAGCTGCTCGAGAAGCTGGCCATTAATATATTTGAAATTGATGGCTATGAGGCTGATGATTTGATAGGTACACTTTCTGTTTTTGCAGAAGAGAAAGGTATCGAAGTATATATAGTAACAGGAGATAGAGATGCCCTTCAATTGGCAACTGATAACGTAAAAGTTGTTATTACAAAAAAAGGTATAACCGAGAAAGAAATATATGACAGCAATAGGATGAAGGTAGAATACGGTGTAACACCGAAGCAGTTTATAGATGTAAAAGGCTTAATGGGTGATGCCTCCGATAATATTCCGGGAGTACCGGGAATAGGGGAGAAGACGGCCTTTAAATTGATAAATGAATTTGGAAGTATAGAAAATGTACTTTCGAATATAGATAAAATATCGGGTAAAAAAGTAAAAGAAACATTAATGGAAAACAGCGAATCTGCGGTTTTCAGTAAAAAGCTTGCTACTATTGTTACAGATGTTCCGATAGAAATAGATATGGAGGACATAAAATCAAAAGATAGCTTTGACTTGGACGGACTGAAAAAGTTCTTTTACAGGATGCAGTTCAATTCTCTATTGGATAAGCTGCCTAAGGGTGAAAGTGAAGGAGCTAAAAATGAAGTACCAGAGGTAGCAATTGACTTTGAAGAGATAAGTCATGTTGAACAGTTAAATGAAGTATTACAGTTAATAAAAAGTAATAAGGAAACCTTGTACATAACTCCTTATGTTGAAAACGAAACGGATTTCTCAAGTCTGTTTTTGAATTACTTTGTAGTTTCAACTGAAAGCGGGAAAAACTTTGTAATACATGTAAATAAGCTGCTGGAATTGGGTAAGGAAAATACTTTGGAGTTTTTAAAGCTCATTTTTGCAGACAAAGATATAAAGAAAATAGGATACGATATGAAAAACACCTTTACAGCCTTAAAAAAGCTTGATATTGAGGTAGAAGGACTTGCTTTTGATATTAAGCTGGCTGCTTATATTATAGATTCTTCTAAAGGAGAATATTTACTCATAAATTTAATCCATGATTATATTGGAGCAGATATAAGCGGTGAAGATATGGAGTATAAGGTAAGGGAAAACACCTACTTGCCCCAATTATATAAAATGCTGCTTAAAAAAATTCAAGAATACAATATGGAAAAGTTGTATTATGAAGTGGAGCTTCCGCTATGTAGGGTTTTGGCAAACATGGAGCAGCATGGATTTAAGGTGAATTTGGAAATGCTGGATGAATTGGCGGCCAAGTTCAAAGGTGAAATAGAAAAAAATCAAAAGGATATTTTTGAGCTGTCTGGAGAGGAATTTAATATTAATTCCCCTAAACAATTAGGTAAGATTTTGTTTGAAAAATTGGATCTTCCGGTAATCAAAAAGACCAAAACAGGTTATTCCACTAATGCGGAAGTGCTGGAACAATTGTCGGAAAAGCATCCCGTAATTGATAAAATACTATATTATAGGCAGCTTACTAAGCTATATTCAACCTATGTTGAAGGCTTAAAAAATGTAGTTGGCATTGATGGAAAGATTCATTCAAACTTTAATCAGACAGTAACTACCACGGGAAGGCTTTCGAGTACGGAGCCCAATCTTCAAAATATACCTATAAAATATGAATTGGGCAGAGAGATAAGAAAGGTGTTTCAACCTAATAACGAGGCTAGTATAATATTATCGGCAGACTATTCACAGATAGAGCTGAGAGTTCTGGCTCATATAGCAGCTGATGAGAATTTAATCTCTGCTTTTATTGGGCATGGTGATATACACACAAAAACCGCATCGGAGGTTTTTAAGGTGCCGGTTGAGGAAGTTACTTCGCTGATGAGAAGCAGAGCAAAGGCAGTTAATTTCGGAATAGTCTACGGAATAAGCGATTTTAGTCTTGCTAAGGATTTAAAAATATTTAAAAATGAAGCCAAAAAGTATATGGATACTTATTTTGAAAGATATCCCGGTGTAAGAAAATATATGGATTCTATTGTTGAAGAGGCGAAGAAAAATACGTATGTTACTACTATTTTAAACAGAAGAAGATATATTCCGGAGGTTAATGCATCCAATAAAATTATTAAGTCATTGGGTGAGAGACTTGCAATGAATGCGCCTATTCAAGGCAGTGCTGCAGACATAATAAAACTGGCTATGGTAAAGGTATATGATAAACTTAAAGAAGGAAAATACAAATCCACACTCATACTGCAAGTGCATGATGAATTAATATTAAACGTATATAAAGATGAAGAGGATGAGATTAGAGAACTTGTAAGACAAGGTATGGAGGAAGTATTGAATTTGTCTGTGCCTTTAGAGGTAGACATAAATATAGGAGAAACCTGGTATGATGCAAAATAAAGAAGGTGAATAAGTTGTTTAAGGTAGGACTTACCGGCGGAATAGCCTCCGGTAAAAGCACCGTTTCCATGATGTTCAGAAATAAAGGGATGCAGATACTGGATGCTGATTTGGTAGCTAGGGAAGTATTACAGCTATATCCAAGTTTGATGGAAAGTATATCAAAGGAGTTTGGACAGCATTTTTTTGATGAAAGCGGTTCTTTAAAAAGAAAGAAATTAGGAGAATATATTTTTAAGTATCCCAAAGAAAGAATTAAGCTGGATAGTATAATGATACCGGTGATAAAAGAAGAAATATTTAAAAGATTGAATTTAATGGAGAGTAAAGGTATAGGTCTATGTATACTGGATGCACCTACGCTTATAGAGCATGGTATTCATAAGCAGATGGATATGAATATTGTAGTTTTTGTAAATAAAAGCATACAGATTGAAAGATTGAGGAAAAGGGACGGGATAAACAATGAGCAGGCTGTCAACAGACTGAATGCCCAGATGAGCCTGGAGGAAAAAAAGGACTTTGCGGATTTCATAATTGATAACAGCAATAGTTTTGAGAGCACAAGACAGCAGATTGATGAAATTGTTGAAGTGCTTAGTATTTATGCTACATAAATAATATTGAACTGAGGGATAGGATGAGGAAAACCAAGTTTGTTATTTTTATATTAATCTTGATAGGCGCGGCTTTAATTACATTTTTATCTCAATTAACGGTAAAAAAAATTTATCCGCTGAAGTATACTAAATACATAAAGCAGTATTCAGGAGAGTATAAGCTGGATCCGTATCTTGTAGCAGCTCTTATACAGGTGGAAAGTAATTATAAAATAGATGCCCGCTCACATAGAAATGCCAATGGACTTATGCAGATTACGGATGAGACAGGGGCGTGGATAGCTTCAAAGATGAATATTGAAAATTATTCTGATTCAATGCTTTATGATGCTGAAACCAATATAAAGATGGGGTGCTGGTATCTGAATAACTTGAGAACAGAATTTGGAGATAATATTGACATTGTTCTAGCTGCGTATAATGCCGGAAGAGGAAATGTTAAGTCATGGCTTCAAAGTCATAACTATTCTGTGGATGGTAAAAAACTTGACTATATTCCATTTAAAGAGACTGATAAATATGTTAAGAGAATTGAAACAAATTATAATATTTATAAATTTGTTTACAAGGATAAATTAAAATAAAGAAACTTTATTATTTACTCATGAGTGATTTAATAGAAAAGTAATCACCTTAGAAAAATCGGAAAACATTCTGGGCTTTCTAAGGTGAATTTATTGATAATAAAATTACTTATATGCTATGGAGGAATTAATGGCTATCAAAGATGATGAAATGATTTATGAGATTAACAATCTGAATAAGACCAATGAGTGGTTAAAGGAGGAAATATCAAATAAGGAAAAGGATTATGAGAGAATAAATGAAAAAGTAGTGCAGCTTAAGAAGCAATCTAAAGGTGCTTATAGCTATGAGTTAGAGACAACTCTGAATCTGCAAAATATAAATGGGAAAATGTTAAATAATTATAAAGAAATAAGGGAACAGCCTTACTTTGCCAGAATAGATTTTCAAGAAGCAAGGAGTAAGCTGGATAGCTTTTATATAGGCAAAATAGGACTTATGGATGAGCAGTCCGGTGATGAAATAGTAGTAGACTGGAGAGCACCTATAGCAGATTTATATTACAGCAGTACCTCTGGCAGGACATCCTATGAAGCTCCTGTTGGTAACATAGAAGGAGAGCTTCTTCTAAAGCGAAAGCTGTTGATAAGAAATAGTGAACTTATGGATGCTTTTGATGAAGGAATCGATCAAATTATTTTAAAGGCGGGCAGTGGAGAAGAAGAGGGCTCACTTACAGATGAATTTCTTAAAATTAGCCTTGAAGAAGGTGTAAAGGGAAGACTTAAAGATATAGTTGCTACCATTCAAAAGGAGCAGAACGATATAATAAGGGCTGAGAAAGGCAGGGCTATAATTGTTCAAGGGTCCGCTGGGTCAGGAAAAACTACAGTAGCACTGCATAGGCTTGCATATCTATTATATAAGTACAGACAGAAAATGAATGGCAGTGATGTGTTGGTAGTGGCTCCAAACAAGCTTTTTCTTGATTATATATCCGATATATTGCCAAACCTTGGAGTAGATAATGTTAAGCAAAAAACCTTTGAAGAATTAGCTAAGGATATCTTAGATTTGCCGAATAAAATTTATTCTAAAGATAAAAAGCTTGCACATATCATTGAAAATCATGAGGATGAAAATATAAAGTTTATTACAAACAGCAGCAAAGTAAAAGGAACTATGGTTTTTAAAACTATAATAGACAGATATGCAAAATATATCGAAACATCAAGTATGGGTTATGAGGATATAAAGGTTGAAGCATATACACTTTTTTATGGCAGAGAAATTAAAAAACTGTTTTTAAAGGATTTATCCCATACCCCTATTAATAAGAGAAAACAGGAGATAAAAAAATATTTACTGAACAGAGTAGAAATAAAAATCGCAAAGATATGTGAAGATATTGATGGTGAGTATGAAAAGAAAATAGCTGCAGTAAGAAATTCTATGGAAGATAGTATGGAAAGAAGAAAAATGCTTACTGGGTTATATGACGAAAGAGATGAGAAAAAAAGGTCTATTAAGGAAAAGAGCAGAAGTTCAGTAGTCTTTTATATGGACAACTGGGAAAATGATGATATTTTGAAGCTGTATGAAAGGTTATTTAATGACAAGGATCTATTTGACATTATAACAGCTAATAAAATACCTTCTCAGCTTGCGGATTTTATGACTGAGGAAATTAAGGAAAACTTGGAAAAGGGAATTGTTGATAGCGATGATTTGGCCGCCTTGCTGTACCTTAAGTTTAAGATAAGCGGTGTTGAAGGAAAGCATAAGTTTCAGCATATAGTTATAGATGAAGCACAAGATTACAGTCAATTTGAACTTTTTATACTTAAGGAAATGGCAAACAACTCCTCTATGACTGTAGTTGGAGATACAGGACAAAGTATATACCTTTATAAAGGAATAGATGACTGGCAGAAGATTATTGGTGATGTATATAATGAAGAGGTGTTTTACACTCCATTGACACAAAGCTACAGATCTACCGTTGAAATAGTAAACTTTGCAAATAAGGTTTTAAGAAAGCAGCAAAACAGCTTGGAACCTGCCAAACCTGTATTAAGACACGGTAAAGAACCTGAAGTAATTGAATACTCAAGCAGTAAGGAGTTGAAAGCAAATATCGACAGTATAACAGAATTGGCTGAAAGTACAGGCAAACACAATGTAGCAATAATATGTAAAACACATGCACAATGCAAGGACGTACAAAAGTATCTTAAAGGAAGTAAATATAAATGGAAGGTAATAAGTGATACTGACCGCAAGGTGGATATAGAGAAAGTTATAATACCTTCCTACATGACGAAGGGTCTTGAATTTGACTGCAGTATAATCTACGATTGCAATGAGGAAAATTATTGTGACACAGAGCTGGATAAAAGATTATTATATGTAGTTTTAACTAGAGCCTTGCATACTGAATTTATATTGGTTAAGGGCAAAATTTCGTCATTACTGTCATAAATATCAGCATACAGTGCATGAATAAATATAGCGGGTTTATAAAGCTTATATATAGTTTTATAAGCCGCTTTCTACTTTTTGAAGAAGTTATGTATAGAGGGAGAAAAGGGACTTTTCAAATTTTTAAAAAAGCTATTGCAAAAATGTAAAAGTGTTATTATAATAATACATGTGGCTAACGAACATTTTAAATTAATGCAATATATTGATGGTTGTTCGTAATGTTATATATATGCGAGAGTGGCGGAATTGGCAGACGCGCACGTTTGAGGGGCGTGTGGGAGACCGTACGGGTTCAAGTCCCGTCTTTCGCACCATATTTTCTGGAATATGCGTTAAGCTCTTATTTTGAACCTACATCACATTTACGGGAGTTCGATATTCTGATATTTATATGTACCATCTTGTGAGACCTTTTTACGGCTTTGAAGGCGATAGATGTATCAATGAGGACACCCACCTATCGAGAGATAGGTGTCAAAATAGAGTACCGGTATTTCGGATAATAATATGACTTTAGAGAGAGGAATAATCCTCTCTTTTTTATTTTTTTGAAGTGAAAATTTATACTTTTTTGGCTCTGATAATATAAAAAAATTAAATTCATCATATTTTAAAATACACAATATGTTGAGAGGAATTTTAATGTGAATGTAG
>JAEZDX010000645.1 GCA_023417975.1 Bacillota bacterium | reverse complement strand
CTATAGATTATTGTGTAATATAGGAAAGAATGCAGCCGAGCTTATTGGGGCTTTGGACGACAAAACATTCATCATTAAGAACATCGATAAACTGGATTGGGAAGCTAACTTTGATACTATAATCCTGGGACATATGGGCGAACTGTCAAATATAGTGGGAAAAGATTTGTTATTGGATATGTTGAAAAAATGCAAGGAATATAGAAAAAATGTTTATGCATTTGATGATTTAAGCAATTATGAATACTTAATAAATGAAATGGAGAATGACGGAATCAATATATTTTATCCTAAGTTTTTGGAGGAGTATATACCTACGGGGGTTTTTGGGAAATTACGAAAGACAGCGCAACCGGTACTGGGGGTATTTGGTACAAGCCCTAAACAAGGTAAGTTTACTCTTCAACTCACTCTTCGAAGCATATTTATGGAAATGGGCTATACTGTAGGACAGTTAGGAACAGAACCTTCTGCTTTATTGTATGGTATGGACGAGGTTTATCCTATTGGGTACGGATCTACGGTTAAAGTGAATGGAAGTAAAGCTGTTGCAGCTGTAAATTATTTATTAGGAAAAATTCAAGATAGGAATCCGGATATAATTATAGTAGGTTCTCAGTCACAAACAATACCGCTAAGCACAGGAAACCTTGGCTTTTATCCAATTGCTCAACATGAACTTATATTAGGCAGTGAACCCGATGCATATGTACTATGTGTAAATATAAACGATGAAATAGACTATATAAATCGTACTATTTTATATCTTGAAAGTGTACTTTCGGCTAAAGTAATAGCACTGGTGATATTTCCATTTTGTAGAAATATGAAATGGTCGGTTTTAGGCAGTTCCTTTGAAAAAGTTAACGAGAAGCTTTTGGAAAGTAAAAGGGAAGAACTAAGTAATATTTTTCAAAGAAAAACCTTTATATTAAATCATTCGGAGGAAATGACACAATTAACGGAAGAATGCATCGATTATTTTACATAATTGTACTGGTAATATAGAAACCTTATTTTTATGTGTTGTATGTTGGAGGAATATATATGGCGGATATAGAGATTTTAAGTAATTTTTATCCCTTTAAGGGGATGAAAAAAATGTATGAACGAAATAATTATCCTTATGCAAATTGCACTTACACTTCATTATTAACAATTGGGTCCTACTTTAATAAAAGTATCCTGCCGATTCTTAATAATGTAATTTTTATATATAGATTTAATAAAGAAAAAGTACAATCAAAAGGTTATTTTAGACTGGAAGTTGTTAATATCAAACCAACTGAAACATTACTTGAGGATATTGGCATTCTAGTCAATGCAAAATCACCGGATATTTTTAATCTAAAAGAAGAAATTATGGATTCTATTTCTAGAGGATGCCCGCTCTCAATATGTATTGACTTGTTTTACCAGAAGGGGAGAATTTTCTATTACAATAAGCAGCATGGACCACATTCACTTTTAGTTTATGGATATGATGGAATGAAAGATGAAGTATATACTGTGGACGACATTGATGAGTATAAGGAGTATACAGTGCCCTTTACTGAATTTGAAAATTACTGTAAGGTTCCTGCTCAATATCCTGATTTTAATTACTACTTTGAATACTACCTGAAACCGGACAAAAATAATTTGCAACCAAGAGATTTATCTCATTTGTATATCTCGGATTATATTAGCAGTATGCTTGAACATGAGGATGAAATCATAGACTCACTGAAAAGTATAAGCTATATGGCAGATAGTTATGAGTATCTAATTAATAATGAAGACTTAATAGAAACCTTGAGCAGTACTATATATAGAAAATGTTCAGATAAATACAGGCTCGTTACTCTATTTAAGTATAACTTGGATGTGATAAATGTCAGCAGTGAATTGCAGAACATAATGGATAATGTTATCGATGGATGGATGTTTTTAAGGGCGCTCTCTGCTAAAGCTATCTATTCCCAAAAGTTTAATAGCGAGGTATATAATACTTGTATACATACGCTTAAAAATATTTATGAAAATGAACAGGAATACAATGAAATTTTGTTTTCCATGTTGAAGGCATGGAAGGCATAATGGCATGACAGTAAATAGACGCACCGGATTGGTATTTAATTTTATAGTTCATTTATTCAAATTTCAAAGGGAAAGCTGCATAAGTGGGATAAGCTAAGGGTTAATACAGGTTCTTTTTGCTAAATCCTTTTGACAAAAGCTTGCTTCATAAACCACCATTGTGGCTGCTGCCCCCACATTTAAGGAGTCAGCACCGCCAAACATTGGAATTATAACTCTTTCGCAGCTTTGTTCACGCCATATATTAGATATACCATGAATTTCATTTCCAACAATAATGGCGGCTCTTCCTTTGTAATTTACGGAATAATACCTATTACTGGCGCTTAAATCGGTAACAATAAGCCTAAAGCCGTTACTTTTAAGCCATGTTATAATTTCACCTATATCGCTGCTGATGACTGGAAGTATACATGCGGACCCCATACTGGACTTGATTAATTTGGTATTGGTTTTTCTTACCTTTGTATTACAAATTATAACTGCATCTCCACCGGCACCATCAACAGACCTAATGATGGTACCCATATTTCCGGGTTTCTCAAGGCCGTCAAGTACAACAAGTAGGTTGTTTTCTTTTAATTCTATATCACTAAGCCTGTACTGAGGATAATTGCACAGTAGAAAAAAGCCTTCGCTGTTATCTCTGCTGCTTAATCTGCTGCATAAATTCGAGGATATCATATAGGATTGATCTGCTGCTGAAATAATAAGCCGCACCATTTCAAGCATAGCTTCACTTTTTATAAATTCTGGACAAAAGATAAAGTTTCTTATGCGCACATTGCTTTTTATTATTTTTTCATAAGCCCATAAGCCTTCAATAACGAATAAGTTCTCGTCCTGTACCTTTTTATTTTTTATCAGGTCACTTATAGTTCTTATTAAGGAGTCTTTAAATCCTATAGACCTCAAGCCGGAAAACTCTTTATCTAGCCTTTCAATATCAAAATACATTTTATCACCTTCATAGTTCAAAGAAATTAACGATTATATCATTATTCTAATATGGATGAAAGCGATAAATATATAGAGAGAATGATTCTATAATGATTTTTACCCTAACTACTCACATAGATATTGATAGTAATATAGTTGAAATTTCAACAAATATGTTTTATAATAGATGAAAGTTCAACTATTATAAGGAAGTGATGTTTTGAAGAAATTGGATAGTAATATTTTAAGAGAAATAGGTACTTTATCCCGCTGTATTCATTCAATTTGTGACACAAAGTTTAAAGAATTTAGCCTTCAGAAAGGGCAATTCATATATCTTACGAGAATATGTGAGAATCCTGGTATAAATTTTATAGATTTAACCGTTCTATTAAAAATAGATAAAACATCCACATCAAAGGCCATTCAAAAGCTAGAGGCTGAGGGTTATATTGAGCGTAAAAAGGATATACTTGATAAACGTGTTTGGAGACTCTATCCTACGGAAAAAGGTCTTAAGTCATATGATTGTATTATTAATGAGGAAAATAAAAATATTTCAATATGCATCAAAGATTTTAGTGAAGATGAAATTAATATTGTTAATGAGCTGGTTTTAAAGATGAGTAAGAATATTGAATCCGAATGGAAGGCATCAAAGTTTATTTTGGGAGGACATGAAGATGATTAGAACGGCCGTGATTTCAGACTTAGTGCAAATTATGAAAATTGTTGAAGGTTCAAAAAAGGACATGCACTCTTACGGTAATTATCAATGGAATGAAGATTATCCTAAAAAAGAAGATTTCATTAAAGATATTACTGATCAAAATCTCTTTGCCTATATTATAGAAAATACAGTTGCCGGAATTATATGTATTAATAAAGACGAACCGAAGGAATAAGAGAATGCAAGCTGGACTTTGCTCAAGGAAGCACTGATTATTCACAGACTTGCAGTTGACAGTAGCTTTCATGGACGAGGTGTTGGCTTAAAGCTTATAAAGCATACCAATGTTATTTGCAATGAGCGAGGGATAGATTATATAAAGACAGATACAAATTCACTAAATATAAAGGCGCAAAAGCTTTTGATAAAATGCGGTTACACCTTCACAGGAGACATTGGTTTGGAAAACCATAGTGGTAAGTTTTATTGTTACGAAAAAGTTTTAGGCAAAGTTTGAAAACCCAAACACACTTGTTCACCATTAGGATTATATAAAGATGTCAATATGTAATATATCAGCCAATTGAGCTGCAGTTTATAACACTCTCAATTGGTTGATAATTTTTTTGACCTTTTCGATTTATTTCAATTATTATGCATATATGATACAATTTAGTAAGACATGGTTTTCTTTAAAAGGATTATTTAGAAGTGTATGGGGGGATTTTATGAGAAATTATAAAACGATTCGAAATCTGTGGCTATTTTCCGGAGTGTGCTTTTTTATAACCTTTCTATTAAACTTAGCATCCAATAATTCTACTTTGGTGATAATATTGGATGCCATAGCAAGTGTACTTATGTTTATCAATGCCTACCTAAATCATAAGAAAATTAAGAAAGATAACAGGGATTAAGTCAACAGTAAAATCTTTTATGGAATTCAAATAGAAGGACAAGTTGGAGGTTAATAATGAAGAAATCAAAACATCTATTTCTTATAGTTATAATGCTTGTTATTACATCTTTGGCAGGCTGTAGGCCGCCTCAAGAAACTCGAGACGCAAAGCCTGTAATCTATCTGTACCCGACTTTAGAACAAACAGTTAGTGTTGAGTTAAACTATAAAGGTAAACTGACCTGCACCTATCCGGAATATAATGGTGAATGGAAGGTAAAAGCACGTCCGGACGGAACTTTAATTAATCTTTCGGATAACAGAGAGTATTCATATCTGTTTTGGGAAGGAATTACCGATAATAAGCTGGATATGTCAAAGGGATTTGTTGTAAAAGGAAATGAAACAGAAAAATTTCTTAAGGAGAAGTTGGAATATTTGGGGTTGACGCCAAAAGAATATAATGAATTTATAGTATATTGGCTTCCAATACTGCAAGACAATAAGTATAATCTTATAACTTTTGCAGGGGAAGACTATGAGAAAATAGCAGAACTAAAAATAACCCCTAAACCGGATTCCATATTAAGAATTATGATGGCTTTTAAACCGCTTAATAAACCTGTAAAGGTAGAAGAGCAGGAGCTTAAACCTTTTGTAAGAAATGGTTTTACAGTTGTTGAATGGGGTGGAACCGAAGTAAAGTAAATACTGATAAATTAATTCACTTTAATACTTAAAATTGCTATAAGGGAAAGGAAGAAAAAATGAATATAGGGGAAGTTTGTTTAGAAACAAATGACGTGAAAAAAATGGCAGATTTCTATAGGAAAATCTTGAATATTTCTTCAGACTGCAAAGATGAAGTACATCAATTTATTATAACTGAAGGGACCACTTTAAGCATATATAACAATGGTGTAATTAAAAATAATCAGAACCAGAATATCAGTTTAGCATTCACTGTGGATGATGTGGATAAAGAATATGAGAAATTACTGGAGCTGGGGATAAATATTATCGATGTTCCTAAATTGCAGCCATGGGGAGCAAAGAATATGCACTTTTGCGATCCTGACGGCAATCATGTTTATTTTAGAAGTTTGCCGAAGTAGAAATGATATAAGCTATTTGTATAAAATATATATTTAAGCTTGAAGTAAAATAAAAGATGCCGGATTTTGATGAGTTTTTCTCAAAGTACGGCATCTTTTTAATTTTATCACTAAGTATTGAGAGTTTTTTGAGAGAATAATTAGTAAAATATAAGTATACGGTTAGTAAAACAAAGAAAAAGGTGTTGATTAGTGTTGTTTAATGGCAAAAAAATAAAAAAAATCTTGAGTTTTCTCATTTCTATAAGTGCAATTTTAATAGTATTATACATTTCATATTATGAAACTATGCCAAAAGTAAAATCTCCAAAAGTTATAAACGGAAGTTTAGATTTATCTAAATGGGATTTTGAAACGGAAGGGATAGTTTTTCTCAATGGTGAGTGGGATTTTTATCCTGAAAGGCTCGTTGAACCGTCAGATATAAAAGAAAGTGCTTTGTACCATATCAAAGTACCGGGGAATTGGAATATGAATAGTCCATTACAATTACCTAGAGGAAGCGGTACTTATCATGTATCTATAACACTGCCAAAGCATAAGGAAAAGCTGCAGCTAAAAGTACAGAATATTTGGATGTCCCATAGACTGTTCATAAATGGAAGCATGGTTAAGGAAATGGGACATCCAAGTGATAGTATTAAAAGTAATATACCAAAAAACACTCCTTATCTGGTAGATGTTGAGGCTAGTGACAAATTAGATATTGTATTTCAAGTATCAAATTATGTTTATTATGACGGTGGAATTATCCATCCTATTCAATTAGGCAATGAGAAAGATATGGAAATGAGGTACCAACTCTCTTTTGGTACGGACATGGCTGGTTTTTTTTTACTGCTGTTGTTCGGGGTATTTCACCTAAACATGTATCAGATGAGGGAGAGAGAGAC
>JAEZDX010000609.1 GCA_023417975.1 Bacillota bacterium | reverse complement strand
TAGTTAATGAAGCTGCCATTTTAGCATGTAAGGAAGATAGCAGCTTTATATCAGACGAGCAGATGGAAAAAGCTTTTTCCATCGTAGTGGCAGGCCACGAAAAAATAGATAGGAATGCGATAAAAGATATTGATAGAAGGATTACAGCCTATCACGAGGTTGGACATGCTCTTGTGTCTATGCTTATGCTTCCGGAGGACAAGGTATCGAAGGTTACCATTATACCAAGTACTAAGGGTGCGGGAGGTTATACCTTAAGTATTCCTCAAGATCAAATGTATCATAACCTGGAGTATTTAAAACGAAGAATAATGGTACTCCTCGGAGGAAGAGCAGCAGAAGAGATTATTTTTGGGAAAGCACATGTAACTACAGGTGCCTATAACGATATAAAGCAGGCTACCGGCATTGTAACAAAGATGATCACCGAATACGGTATGGGGGATACACTTGGTCTGTTAAGCCTGGTTGAAATGGGAAGCTTATCAAACTCTGCTTCTGCAGATATAATAAATGAGTGTAAATCTCTTGTTGATGCTCTATATCAAGATACAAAGAATCTGCTGGTAAATGAAACTTTAAAGCTTGAAGCCATAGCCAAACAACTGCTTGAAAAAGAAACATTGCACAATGAAGATTTGACATCACTTTTAAATTAGCGTCAGAGAAAATTAATTAATAAATTAAAAAGACCTCAGCTGATTTCAAATCTGCTGAGGTTATTTACTTAAATTCACTTGAGCTAGCCATTTTGACTTTTCTTATTCTTCCTTTCTGCTCAATTCGATAATAGCTGTAGTAAGAAGTCCGCCTACCAGCCCTCCGATATGTGCAGAATTATCAATATAACTTACACTAAATCCTATTAATAAATTAATGAATATTACCTGAAACACGCTACTTAAAAAGTTTCTACCTATTCTATTCTTCATTTTAAAACCATAAACCGCCGCAGATCCTAATAGTCCGAAAATTGCACCCGATGCACCTACCGATATACTTGCACCAGAAAGTGCAAAACTAAAAATCGACCCCATCAAACCTGATATAAAGTATATGAGAGCAAATTTTGCAGTGCCATAAATCCGTTCAATCAAAGATCCTAGCGACTTCAACGCATACATGTTTAAAGCAATATGAAGCAGACCTGCATGCAGAAATATAGGTGTAATTAACCTATAATATTCGCCTAACCTTATAAGAGTATTTGACATAGCTCCGAAATCTCTCAAGGTATATATGTTAACATCCAAAATATTGCCAAGTACATTACCCGTACTAAGAACCATAACAGCAAAAACTAAAATGTCTATAACTATTATTACGTTAGTAAGTGTAAGCACCGATGCCTTGTTAGCAGCAGACTTTTCATTTTTCTTATAATCCACAAACTTAGCTGCAATTTGTATTGCAAAGGAATCTCCAATCACTTGTGCAATTTCATTGTTGTCTATATCGATTTGTATCATTGATGTACCGGCTACAAAGTCACTATACAGTGAAGTATTATCTCTTGAAATCAATTCCTCTCCAGTTGTACCTATTACAACAAAACATACATTTAATGCTTTTGTGCCTACATATGTTTCATTTATGTATTGCTCCAGCTTTTCCTTGGCGTGTAAGAAATTACTGCAATTCACAAAGGCAACAAGCTCATTTACCACGTCAAAGCTTCCTTGAAGCATCCAAATAGTTGCTCCCTCATAATCTCTTTCCAATTCATAAATTCTATATCTTTTGCTTGTCAGATAGAAATTTATAAGTTCCTTTTCAAAAACTTTATTCAACGTTATACACCTCTTTAAATTATTGCTTCTACAATTAAGTTTGGATTTTGAAGCAAATCAACTTCATAGAAAGGTATTGGCTTCTTAGTATTGCTGTCATACAAAATTCTTAGCACAGGCCTATCCGGAAAGTTCTTATTTTGCTTTATTACATATCCCTCCAGATTATTTGATAATTTTAAACAGCAGCCTAAAGGATACACAGCAAAGGTTTCCTTAAACTTTTGGACTACCTCCTCACTAAAGGCAGTTCCGACGCCGGATAATATTAATTCATAAGACTCATTGGGCTTTAGCTTTTTTCTGTAGCTTCTGTCATTACTTACAGCATCATAGACATCACAAACGCTTACTATACTTGCAAATCTATTGATTTCATTACCCTTTAATCCATTTGGATATCCCTTTCCATCTACACGTTCATGATGCTGTTCTACTATATTAATTACATTATCAGTAATAGTATAGTTTTTCCTTAACATCTGTGCGCCATAGCTGGGATGCTTTTTCATCTCAGCAAATTCTTCATTTGTAAGCTTTCCTGCTTTATTTATAATCTTAAAATCTATTTTTGTCTTGCCTATATCGTGCAATATAGCTCCAAGTCCCAATTCCTTAAGATCACTACTGGAATAATTAAAAGCCAACCCTATAAATGCTGCCATTATTCCTGTATCTATACTATGCAAATAAGTATAGTTGTCATGAGTCTTTATATCATAAAGGCTTAAATTGACTTCACCGTCATCTATAATATATTCTATTAACTCTTCCACTATCCTTAACGATTTTTTAAACTCAAATTTATTATAATTATTAACATTTTTCGTGATAACAGACATATTTTTCAATGTATTTTTTTTCAGCTGCAGAAGTCTTTCATCTTCAACTCGAACATCACTAAGCCGATCATCCTCAATGTATACATAAAAAACACCTAATTCTTTTAATTTTGCAATATACCTGCCGGTCAATTTGACGCCTGACCTTAACAATATTTTCCCATCACTTCCCAGTATACTTCTTCCGAGAATTTCTCCATCCACCACTCTATTAATAAATTCAAGCCTCATAACACACCTCATAAATTTTTTCTAACTTAGCCTATTATACTACATAAATATACAAATTTCAGCCATTTATATAATTTTTCCAAAATAAAAAGACAGAGATAATAACTATAATAATCTCCATCTTTTTATAAGTATAATTAATATTTTTCCATCATATCAAGAAGTTCCGCAAATCTGCTGATTGTATCCTCAAGGGGCTTTGGCGTGGTCATATCCACACCTGCCTTCTTCAAAATATCGATAGGATAGTCGCTTCCGCCTGCTTTTAAAAATTCAATATAAGGTTTAACAGCCTTATCTCCATCCTCAAGTATAGACTTTGCAAAAGAACTGGCTGCAGCATATCCGGTTGCATATTGATAAACATAAAAATCGGAATAGAAATGAGGAATTCTTGCCCATTCCATGTCTATTTCTTTATCCACTATCATATCCGGTCCGAAATATTTTACATTTAATTCATGCCATATACTGCATAAATCTTCAGCTGTCAGCGGATTTCCGTTTTCCATACTTTCATGAGTAAGCTTCTCAAATTCTGCAAACATCATCTGTCTGAATACAGTAGTTCTAATCTGTTCTAATTCTTGATTTATAAGATACAGCTTCTTTTTCGCATCCTGTTCCTTATTTATAAGGTGATGAATTAGCAATGCCTCGTTAGTCGTAGATGCAACTTCTGCTGTAAACAATGTATAATCAGCATATATAAAGGGCTGTTCCTTTCTTGAGTAATATGAATTTATTGAATGGCCCATTTCATGTGCTAATGTTGAAACATCATTTAACTCATAATTGTAATTCAACAACACATATGGCATAGTATCATAGCTTCCCCATGAATACGCCCCACCGCGCTTACCTTTATTCTCATATCTGTCAATCCAGCCTTCTTTTATTCCTTCATCAAATATAGCCAGATATTCGCTGCCAAGAGGATTCAAGCCTTCTTTAACTATATTCACTGCCTCATCGAATACTATGTGCTGTTTTTCGATTTCAACAAGCGGCACATATAAATCATACATATGTATCTCGTCTAGTCCTAGAAGTTTCTTCTTAACTCTCACATATCTATGAAGGATATCCATATGATTGTTCATAGTACTGACAGCATTTTCATACACCTCTACAGGTATATCATTAGGCTTCAAGGAGCTTTCCAATGACGAATTAAACTTCCTTACTTTTGCATTGAATATAAAGTTCTTTATGGAAGATGTCAATGACGCTGAAAAAGTATTTCTATATTTCTCGTATGTATTGAACAGTGCCTTAAACGCATCTTCTCTTACTTTTCTGTTTCTGCTCCTAATAAATCCGCTGTAATTTACTTCTGTAAGCTCTACATCATTGCCGTCCTCATCCTTTATTACAGGGAAGGTCATATCGGCATTAGTAAGCATTCCGAATATGTTATGCGGAGCCTCCAAACAATCTGAAACGGATGCAAGAAGTTCTTCCTCCGCTTTACTCAGAGTATGAGGCTTCATTTTCAGTATGTCCTTTAACATAAAATCATATACTTTCAATTCATCTACTTGATCCAAAGCCTTTTCTACCGTTCCGTCCGGTAGTTCCAACAATTCAGGTGTAAAGAAAGCCTCATAACTTCTCAGCTCTGAAAGGTATGTATCTACCTTATCTTTCAGCCCTTGATACTTTGAATTGGCAGTATCCTCATCATATTTTAAATGTGCATAAATGAACAATTTTTCAGCAGCTCTCGATATCTTTTCGCTTAATCTAAGATAATTTAGCAGCTCTGTAGGATCTGAAAGTTTGCCTACATATTGTTTTAGCTGCAAGGCTTCTTCCTTTAAATTCTTAAAATCTTTTTCCCATTGTTCATCGGAATTGTAAATTTTACTTATATCCCATTTGTCCTTTTCACAGATTTCTCCTCTTGTTTTAACTTTCTTAGCCTCTGACATTTTAATGCCTCCTTCTCAATAATTGTTACCTATTGCTTATATTCTGTTATTCCGTATATTCTTCTTCTTTTCCTTTAATCTGTTCAATAGTGCCTTCCATACTATGGCTGATTAATTTGCACAAATTCAAAATCTTTGATTCCATTTCTGAATGTTCCTCTTCGAATTTGAATTTTACAAGCCATGTGGGATTGTATTCATCATCCATAAATTCTATGTGAAAACCTTCTTTTTCAAATTCATCCTCAGGAAAACAATCATATATGGCAGAGTATTCCCATTCTTCAACATCTCTTCCTGTGCTGAAATAGATATGAACTAGCTCCTCCACACTAAAAGCTTTAGTTATATATTCGGCACCTTCCTCAACTTTATAGCTGCCCAATTCTTTACTTAATATTCCCGTTTCTTTATCCTTTTCCATAATCACTATCGATGAAAAATCCATTATGTATCATCTCCTCTATTCGTTATTTTAATACTTTAAGTATTACCTTCATGCATATTTTTCCATGATGATTTCCTTTTATTATAACATAAATAATGTGCACTATTAAATTTTTTTATTCAGCAGTGATATTATTAGCAAGCATCATCTAAAAAAAATCATTTTTAAGCCGAATATAACGAGAATAATACCTCCGATATAGTCTGCATATCTTGCAATTACAGATATTTTCTTTAAATATTTTGATATTATAAAGGCAATAGCGGACATTATGAAGGAGATTATACCTATAATAACGGTGCATAAAAGAATTCTTATATTATTATGTATATTCCCGAAGGCGGTAAACCCCACAACCAAAGCATCTATGCTTACGGATGCTCCAAGAATTATATACATCCTTGGAGTAAAAAGTAGGCATTCCTCCTTTTCTTCCATACCTTCCTTTATCATCAATACTCCTACAATACTTATAATCATTCCACCAATTACTTCCGGCATAGCTGCTATATATGAGGTAAAATAAAATCCTGCAAAGCTGCCTACAAAAGAAAATAAATATTGAAAGAAACCAAAGGAAACACAGAATATCAGTTTATTTATAGCCCTAACATTTGGATTAAGCCCTATACTCAACGCTACCCCAAAGGCATCCAGAGAGAGAGCCAAAGCAATTAGCAGCAGACTATATAAAGTCACAGCAAACACAACCTTTCAAATTATTCACCAACCTTTTATTTTGTTCTATTTCCTATAATATAATCTTCAGCAGTTATAAGCTTATACTGCATACTTAATTTATATGCAAAATCAATTCATTTATTATTTAAATATTTACTGTATTCATATATACAAAAACATTTGCTTTTGTATATCACATATACATATATAGACATCATTTTTCCTTTTTTTTATTATATGTACTATACTTTTTAAATAATATATGTATAATATTTTATGTATATTAAACATTTATTATTGGAGGTAGAAGTATGCGCAATTGTATCATAGCACAATCCGGTGGTCCGACTCCTGTCATTAATGCCAGTGCCGCCGGTATTTTATCAGCAAATAAGCTGCAAGGATTTTTTGATAATGTTTACGGTGGAATAAATGGCATAGAAGGTATTATTAATGAAAAAATTATTAATCTAACCTGTATTAATGAAGCACAAATACATAATCTAAAGTACACACCTTCTTCTGCTTTAGGCTCCTGCAGGTATAAGTTAAGTACTTTAGAAAAGTCTGAAAAGGAATATGAAAAAATATTTGATATTTTAGATAAATATAAAATAGAAGCTTTCTTTTATATTGGTGGAAATGACTCTATGGATACTGTAAGCAAGTTAAGCCAATATGCAAAAGCTAAATCCATAAATAAGCTGATTTTAGGAATTCCCAAAACTATTGATAATGATTTAGTTATTACTGATCATTGCCCCGGCTTTGCAAGTGCTGCTCGTCTAATAGCCACGACAGTTCTTGAAACCTATTTGGATTCAACTGTCTATTCAAATAACGGAGTATTTATACTGGAAACTATGGGTAGAGATACAGGCTGGTTAGCTGCCAGCGGAGCCTTAGCCACTTTAAATGGACATCCTGCCGCTGATTTCATCTATCTTCCGGAAAGAACCTTTAATAACAAAGATTTTCTGAAGGACATTTCAAAAGCTTATAGAAAGAAAAAACATGTATATGTATTAGTTTCTGAAGGACTTAAAAACTCTGACGGAACGTATCTTTCAGAGTTGTCCAAATCAGATTCGCAGGATAACTTTGGACACGCTCAGCTTGGTGGTGTTTCCTCATACTTAAAATCCTTAATAGTAACCTCAGGAATCACCTCCAGAGTAAAAACCTTAGAATTGGGAGTTATGCAGCGCTGCGGTATGCATATAGTATCCGGTACAGATATTGCTGAAGCTTTCGGCGCGGGTGAATTTGCATTAAATTGCGCTCAAAAAGGAATTAGCGCTTCCATGATAGGTATTAAAAGACTTTCAAATAGTCCGTATGTAAGTGAATTCACTCTAATTGATGCCGATAAGGTATGTAATAGAATAAAATACTTCCCAAGTGAATGGATCAATGAAAGAGGTAATTTCATTACAAAAGAAGCTATTGATTACATATATCCCTTAATCAATGGTTGTAATGATACTATTAAAACTTCGGCACTACCGAGTTACTTTGTCATTGATAAAAATAATCTTATTACTGCATAGGGTATATTGTAATAAAATATTATAAATCTATTTATTCTGTGGTTATAATTAATTATAATATATTATGTGGTTATTTATCTTATGAACTATATAACATATCACTAAGGCATATATTAATTATTAACTTACGGATGTAAATGGAGGGATTTTTTTGGAAAGAGATAAGAGAACCTTTAAGCAAGCTACAGCTAATATGAATAGGGCTCAGAAAGTGTCCTATATTTGGTTATATTACAAATTTCATATCATAACCACCATCATCGTTATTCTATTAGCAGTGGGTGGAGTATCAAGTTTACTTAATCGTAAGGACACTGTTTTAAATGTAAGATTGGTTGCTTCGGGTATGAATGTGGATTCGCTAACCAAACTTCAGGAAAAGGCTGAGTCCGAGCTCATCACTGACAAAAAGAAACAGGATATGGCTTTTGTCTTTGTAAGTGACCAAGGTGCTGACACAAAATCTGTTGTAGGTAATCAACAGCTATATGTTCCCCTTGCTGCCGGTGACATTGATATAATAATGATCCCAAAGGAAGGTTTTGAAGCACTTGCTTCTCAAGGTTTTTTTATAGATTTGAGTTCTATACCTGAACTATCTGCAAAAAGTGGAAAAGAACTAACTTTACTTAATTTTAAAGCTCAGGTTGAAGGAGAAAGTGAAGTTGAAAAACCATATGGCATCGACATTAGCAATTTTCCTGTTTTACAGCAACTTTCCGTATCTCATAAAGATATGGTTCTCGGAATAGTAGCTTCAGCTAAAAATAGGGATATTTGCGTAAACTTCATAAATTGGCTCAGCAAGCAAAATGGTCAATAATCACAG
>JAEZDX010000579.1 GCA_023417975.1 Bacillota bacterium | reverse complement strand
CGCCTGCTATAATCATTGAAATAATACCTGCATAGGAAATTGGAACCTGCATCTCTCTGTACATTGTAGGCCATGCAGAACCAAGCAGTGAATCCGGCAGTCCGAGACTTATAAAGGAAATATAAATAATTGTTAAAAGTAAAGATAACATTTTAAATCCCCCCTGTTTAAAGCATATGTAGCATAATTATTATTTATTTAAAGGTTTCCATTATCAAATTATATCAATGTGGATGTTATAAATAAATAATAAGTTTAAAAATATGGTGTTAACCATAAAAATGCTCTATAATTTTTAATAATATGTTGAAAATATGGGGGCTGTTGAAATGAAAGATAAAATAAAATTTATTAATGCCATGCTTATTTTTGGAACAATTGGGGTGTTTGTTAAGAATATCAATCTTTCGTCTATGGAAATCGCTTTTTTACGTGCGGTGATAGGCTGTGCTTTTTTAATTGCCGCAGGTTTTTTCATGCATCAAAAAATATCCTTTGAGATGATAAAGAAAAATAAGCTGCTGCTTATGCTTTCCGGTGCTGCTATCGGGTTCAATTGGTTATTTCTTTTTCAGGCTTATAAATATACTACTATTGCCAATGCCACTATAAGCTACTATTTTGCTCCTATGTTTGTAGTAATATTATCTCCCTTAATATTAAAAGAGAGCATTACTGTTTTTAAATTTGCTTGTGTTGCCGGTGCAATGGTGGGGCTTTTTCTCATTCTGAATTCCAATAATGAAGCATCCGTAATGGCTAATAATCAGGTGTTGGGCATAGCATATGGACTATTAGCAGCCTCCTTCTATGCAGGTATAGTACTTATGAACAAATTTATAAAAGGGCTATCGGGCTTTGAAACAACTCTCATACAGCTTATGATAGCTACAATAGTATTGTTTCCGTTTATAATGCTGCAAGGCGGCATTAAATTATCCGTTTTAAGCGGCTATGCAGTTATTCTTATTTTATTTGTAGGTATTGTGCATACAGGCTTGGCATATTTAATTTACTTTACTTCCATGAAAGATATACAAGCACAGACAATAGCAGTTTTAAGCTACATAGATCCAATTACTGCAGTAGTAATATCCGCTGTTTTTCTTGGAGAAGCTTTGACTTTGTATCAGGCTGTGGGAGGAATTTTGATCTTGGGTGCTGCTTTTTTAAGTGAATCAGGGGAAAGACTGCTTGGAAGCTTAAAAAAGCGCGGCTGAAGGATGTTAAGTAAATAACCGATTGCAATTTAATAAGGCAGAAATTCAGTTGAATTTCTGCCTTATTGTTTATTTATCTGAAACTAATTTTGACTCCCTCATTTTAAACACTGCAGGAAGCTGAAGGGCAGTGAGAACTATTAGAAATAGCATTGGCCAAATTACAGATTCGGACGCATTTTGCATAATTTCAAAAATGTAAACAAATAGTACACCGGATATCTGTCCCATGAGCAGAATAACACCTAGAGATGTTCCTTCTTGAATAGGATAAGCTATTTCAGCACCGTGTTGGAAAAGTATAGGTGCTACGCCCATGATTAAAAAGCCTGCTAAGCCGGCCAACAGCACAATTAAAATGAAATTTGGGATGAAAGTGAATCCAATATAAACAGGTATAAGCAGTAATATAGTGATTATAAAGAAAGGCACTCTTTTATGCTGCTTGTCCGATATAATAGGCAAGGCTACTGCTCCTATTATTCCGGCAGCTACAAAGACTGTTCCTACAATTCCGGATTGTGCGGATGTAATACCTCGGGGAAGTAAAATTGATTCCAGTAAAGTGAGTAAAGTGTTAAAGGCACCTATTGAAATAAAGCAAATCAGAAGTACTATTAAAAAGGCTTTGTTTAAAAACAAGCTTTTCATTGATTTTAGACTTAGATCTTCCTTTGGTGCCATAGGACCCGGAGGAGGAACAAGAGGCTTTTCCTTTGTAAAAATAATAGAAATAATTGCGGATATTGCAGCAATAACGGCAAATACCATAAAGGTGCTCTTAATTCCGGAGCTTTCTGCAATTGCAGGAGCCAGCAGCATAGGTACTGCATAGCCTATGTATTGAGACATTGTAAGAATGCCTGCGGCTGTTGAACGTTCGGAAACAGGAAACCAGTTTGCCGGAACCTTCGTAGATATATTCAGCAGGAAAGGCTGGCCTGCCGCAATAATAAACTGAGCTATTAAAACTAAGGTGAAATTATCAGCAAAAAGTGCTCTTAATAATCCAAAAACTGCAGTGATTACAGCGCCAATTATTAAGGAGTATCTGTAGCCGAATCTGTCAACTATCCAGGAAGCAGGAAGCGAAAAGATTATGTACATAATCATATAGCTCATGGAAAACATGGCAATACTCATGCTGCCCACACCATAAAATTTTTCTGCCATGCTGGATATGGGAGCCAGTGAAAGCCACATCATTTCTGTAGATACAATAATAGGTATAATTGCAAGTAAGATTAGCCAGCGATACTTTGAAGCACCGCTTTCCTTTGACATAAATAACCCCCCTTTAATTAAATATGGGCTTGTCTTGAATCTTTTATTAGAAATTAAAATAAATTAATTGCAGGCCGCTTCAAACAGCGCCGTAACATATTCATATTACGCTTTTACAGCTATATTTGCAAACACCTTTTGAAGGCACAGAGCTTGTAACGATGATGGGATAATATAGAACTGACAGCAATACTAATGTAGTATATAATAAATATGTAAGTATTTCAAAGCCCTGCGCAAAGATAACAGAAGGAGCTTTAAGACTCTCGATTAATTTGAAAAGGATAAGGAGAAGCACTATGGCAGATATAAAGGAAATTATGAACCGGCAAAGAAAGTATTTTTTAAGTGAAGAAACCTTTGAGGTAGCTTTTCGCCTAGAAGCGCTAAAAAAACTTCAAGCTGCTATCCGTGAGTTTGAAGGCGATATTTTGGAGGCACTTAAAGAAGATTTGAATAAAGCTGCTTTTGAGGCATATGCATCCGAAGTTGGTTTTATTCATGCGGAATTAAAGGATGCAATTAGAAACCTAAGAAAATGGAGCCGTAAGAAGAGAGTAAGAACACCTATACTTCACTTTAAAGCTTCATCATATATAGTGTCCGAACCTTATGGAGTCACATTGATCATGTCTCCTTGGAATTATCCCTTTCAGCTTACTATGGCTCCGCTAATAGGTGCCATTGCAGGAGGCAATTGTGTTGTAGTAAAGCCCTCTGCATATTCTCCTTTTACATCAGAGGTCATAGGTAAAATAATCAAAAAATGCTTTGAGGACAAATATGTGTCGGTAGTAAACGGGGGAAGAGAAGAGAACCGGCAGCTTCTAAAAGAAAAGTTTGACTATATATTTTTTACCGGCAGTGTGAGCGTAGGAAAGCTTGTAATGGAAGAGGCCTCAAAAAACTTGACTCCCGTTACGTTGGAATTGGGAGGAAAGAGTCCTTGTATCGTTGACAAGGATGTAAATATAGATATTGCTGCTAGAAGGATAGTGTGGGGTAAGTGTTTAAATAGCGGTCAGACATGTGTAGC
>JAEZDX010000570.1 GCA_023417975.1 Bacillota bacterium | reverse complement strand
CTATAACTTCGATGCAAAAAGGAATATCTCACTTGCAAATCAGAACGTATATGTTCAGGGGGCTGTCCATCCTGATAGAATAATGGCGGAACATGATCTTGTATATATAATTGAGGGAACCTGGGAGATATACCAAAACGGTATAGCCTACACTCTTCAAGCTGATGATGTAATATTCCTTAATGCAGGACAGCATCATTATGGTATTCATCCATGTAATCCAAACACAAAAACGATGTTCATCCATGTAAATAATGACACTGAAGATTGTTTTGACCCTATATCTACCTATAATAAAAACTCATCTCAATTCGTTATCCATACCGTTGTCCACTGCCAGAATAACTATACCGTTAAGAAGCTCTTTCAGGAAATCATCTCTGTTTTCTGGTCAGTGATATCAACAAAGGACACCAGGCTTTCGTCATTGTTTCTGCTTCTGCTTTGTGAATTACATGACAATACTAAAACTGAGAATTATTCCGAGTCGAACATACAAGAAAAAGTACTTCAAATCATACATTTAAATCCACAACATTTTTATACCTATAAAGAGTTTGCAGAAAAACTGTTTGTATCTGAACGTACATTAAGAAACAAGTTTGCTAAACAATATAATCAAACACTCTACCAATACCAGCTCCATACAAAATTACAAAAAGCTTGTTTATTTTTACAAGATTACCCCAACATGAGACTTCACGAAATTTCCGTTAACTTAGGGTTCTACGATGAGTTCCACTTCAGCAAAGCTTTCAAGAAAGAATTTGGGCTTTCACCCACGAAATTTAAGGAATTAGTGTGAAATAATGTTAATTGAGAGTCTCTCTCTATCTCAAATCTGTTGCAGGCTTACCCATGACATTATTCACTACCGTTTCCTTGCTGTTTTCCTTTTCAGGCCATTTACGCCATACAATTAATAAAAGTATAAGGGAGGATATGATGAGGATTACAAGTAACCGAATCTCAAAAATAAACGTCGGTCCTCCAAACAATATGCCAAAGTCGATTTGGGTATTAGGGTACATAGGAGTAAAATAGCTGATCATTTTGAATAGCTGCGGCATGATTTGCAGTGGCATGGTTCCACCTCCGGCTATTGTCTGTGCAAGCATCAATGGTATGTTAATGAAGATACCGTTTTGTCCAAACAATACGGAGAATATTAAAGTAAACTGGAAAGCTGTTATTTGCATAAAAATCTGCTGTAAATAAATCATTGCCAGCTTCTGAATAGAAATTGAAATTAACATTCTCGCCATAATTACTCCAAACAAGGGTGCAAGAATAGCGATAACACATGCTGTAATTTCAACATATCGAAAAGCCTTCCATTTTCCCATAATAGGGATAAAAGCGAGGAAAATATTCATCAGTATAATGGCTATAACCATAGAAGAAGCGTAAGTTGCTATAGATAAAAATGATGGTGCCATTATATAATCCATACTGCCGGGTGCTTTGTTGATATAAACATTATTTTGAACTACTGAATTATTCAACTGTTCTGCAATCTTTTCTTGCTGAGTAGCAGTGACATTGAGCGATTTCAGTATGCTAGTTAGCTTACCCTGATTAATAGCTTGGTTAAAATTGTCTGTTATAGATTTGGCAACTGCCTCCATAGTATTTATAACCGTAGTTGTATTTGATTCATCAATATAAAAATCAAACGTGGATTTTCCTGATGTTAAGTCATTCACAAAATTTTCAGGAATGACAATAACCATTTGTATTTGCCGATTATTGAGTTCCTCTTTGCTCTCCTCCAAACCCTTGTCAGTATTCACATTGTTAAATGATTTGGATAAAGTGGGAACAAGTTCTTTTTCCATTGCTGCCCCCTTATCACCATCTTGATTTACAATATTGATAACAAGTTGATTGACCCCATTTGGCAGAACGTGATAGCCGTAAATATAAAGCCCTACCATGGCGATCTGATAAAATACTGCCAGAATGATGGCATAGATAACACCTTTACTTAACAAAAACTTTGTAAGTTTCATTTTTCATTTCTCCTTTAATAAGTATTCATGCTTATATAACCTGTTTTTATATTCAGTGATTTTATTCTCAATCTGTAATCTCAATTCCGTTGGTAATAAGATAAATGTTAAGTGCCTTTTTCAAAAAGTTTTCTATAGGTTCACTTAATATTTTGGTTTCTTCAGGCCAGTTGCCTATATCTCTCCCAGCTGAAATAAGCCTCCCCAACATATCAATGTCACCTGTTGTAAAATCATTCACCATGTTCCACCAGCGCTTAGCAAGCTCCTGTCCTTCTTTTCCGGCGGGATCAGCACCCTGCTCATACAAGTTATCCAGTTGTGCAAATACTTCCTTTACTAAGATTTCATTTTTTTCAGACGAGGCTAATAATCTATTTTCGATACTTTTGAGCTGCTCGTCATTAAGATACCTGACGACAAAGGAGTACGGGTTGCCTTGCTTCATTAACTCCATAATGGTAATCAGTCTATCCACGCTAACTTCTTGCCCGCCTTCTGTCTCTGATATCACTTGATCCAAAGTAACGGCAATTTTATTTAAGTTTGCGATTTGATGCAGCAGAATTTCACGCTGTTGGGTAAAGACTTTATTTAGATCAGCGGAATTTTTTGATTTTAGAATTTTGTTTTTTATCTCTTGTAGCGGAAAGCCTAATGATTTCAAAAAAAGAATTTGTTGAAGCTTTAATATATCGTCACGAGTATATACTCTTTTGTGGCTGTCGTTATAAGTAGAATTTAGCAAATTTGCCTGATCGTAATACTGCAATGTTCTTACAGATACTCCCACATGCTTTGCCAATTCCCCAATTGTAAACAGATGTTCTTCATCTTTCTCCACTCTATCCCACCTCGCTATACTTGTTAGATCACTGCGTTCAAATCAAGCAATCTTTTTTATATTTACATACTATCACGTGACGCTGCGTCGTCAGCAAGCACTTTTTTACATATTTTAATATTTTATAAATAACTCTACTTCGAAGTAATACCTCCGAAAAAATTATCATTTGCTTCTATAACTGCAAAAAAAATAGCCTAAACAATAATGTTTAAGCTATTTGTATTAGACCATTATGATTTAGATAAATAACATAGCGAAAGTAGGTATTTTCACCATCTAAATCACTGTTTTTCATAAGTACCCAAGGCTTTAGGTAACAACTCCATAATATTCTCAGCCTTTTTGTTACCAAAATAGTCTACGTAGATAACTTCATTTCCTGAATATGCAAAGATTTGCTTCCTGATTCCGTTTTCCGCTACATATAGTTTATTAAAAAATGTATGCTGCACCTCTTGAACTGTCACTTTTGGATCCAGTTTTTCAACATAACGCTCCATAAGGTCGTGAATCACACTAATACCCATTGATGAGAAAGTCAATTTGTAGTAATGCGTTTCAATGCTTGGTGAATACGAACCACTATTATCATCCCACAGCATGTTCTTAATAATGCCATGTTCTCTTATATCATATTGAACCGGTGCCATAAGTGACCAATCATACCTGACCCGGTTACCCAAGTCCACATTTCTCGAATTATATGTGACCTCACGCTTAAGCTCAGCATTGCGTTCTAAATCTACAAGCCTGACAATAGGCAGCTTAACCGAAGTTTCCGGTAGGGTATAAGTTTTGCTTAGAGCACTTCCCCCGATAGGTAAGCAAACTGTTAGGAATGCTGTTAGGACAAAGAATGCTCCTATAAAGCCATTGATTAAACGAGGTTTTCGCCAGTTTACCCGGTGATTAATAGGTTGTCCCTCAGAAAGAAATTTTTTAAGTCTGCGCACTGTGATGTAATTGCGTATGGCGGTATAAAAAACATAAATCTCAACGAACATAACAAGCAGGCGTTGAACTCCTGTAACCTCCAGCATAGAAAGTATTGGAGTGCGTTCAAGAAAGAAGGTTGATAACATCATTGCTAAAAAGAGTACCATACAAACTGATAAGAGGATTACTTGAATTCTAAGCCGCTGATTTATTGCCGTTAAGGTATAACTCTGCTCCATAGGGTCGGTATGAAGTTCCGGATAATCTGCTTCTTCCGGTGATGAAAAGATATACAGCTGTTTTAGATTATCCACAAGCTGCCAGCCGGATTTCTCATATATTTCAAGTTGTTCTCCTGTTGGCATAGGGCTTATAATATCTATTCTGTACTTTGTATTTTTGGGTTCTCCTTTATCAAATAAAGCAAATTGAAGCCCTACTTTCTGCAAATGCAATCCTCTTTTAGCCATATCAGAAAACCACGATTCGCTCCGGCCCAAATTCCATATATCATCCGGCATAAACTTTCTGACTGTTTTACTCATCTTACTTCTCCTCCTTGAGCACAATACCGTCTTGTATCATGGCAGTGAGCCGGTAATATTCATCCTTAAGTGCTGCCTTACCGGCCTCAGTTATGGCATACACCTTCCGTCTTCCGTCATCTTGAACGATGACAATACGCCCATCGTTTTGAAGTCTGGTCAGCACCCCATATAGGGTTCCCGGCCCCATTTGCATACGTCCGTTTGAAACCTGTGATATAGCATTCATGAGCTGATAACCGTGATTAGGGTTCATCAGTGCAAGAAGTACGTAATACATAGCCTCGGTCATGGGCCCACTTGAATTTGACATAGAAGACCCTCCTCACTAAAATTATTTGCATCAGTATTATGTGTCGCGATATATCGTATAACATAATAATAAAGTAGATGTATAAATATGTCAATAAAAATATTAAAAACCACTAATGCAATCAAGCCTTCATTTTCCTATGCTCAAATTGCAAAAGTGGTTTTAATTAACGAAATATTATTATCCTTGAAGCCAATTTTCACAAAGCTTTGGCGCTGAAAATCCAATCATGCCAATCCGTTCCGGATCTATATTAAATTCCAGCGCATGATACCTTATATACCTAACAGTTTGTACTGCCTATCTCAAGTAGGTTCCCCTCCGGATCGGCAACATAAAAGTTACGGATGCCGAAAGAAAAGGTTGTGGGTTCTCCAGTTGGAAATTGCACGCCCAGCTTCAATAGCCTCTCATATTCCGCATCCACATCGGCATAACAGGGCAACCAAAGGGCGATTTCAAATGTCTGATTTATTCCTTTGGGCGGAATATAGTTC
>JAEZDX010000501.1 GCA_023417975.1 Bacillota bacterium | reverse complement strand
ATATATAACTGTGGATGGTATCCGAGTTGGGAAAGATACTGATTTCCCTTCCAAGCTAGGTATTATCATAGAAACTCCAGGCTTTCTCCCTCATGAGACCGGATTTCATAACCTTCAAATCCTTGCTTCTCTAAATGGCTCAATTGGAAAAAGCCATATAAAAGAAGTGTTACGAAAGGTAGGCTTGGACCCTCAAATGAAAAAGCATGTATGCAAATATTCTCTCGGCATGAGGCAGCGGCTTGGAATTGCTCAGGCAATCATGGAAAATCCGGATACATTAATTTTAGATGAACCCTTTAATGGCTTAGACAAAAAAGGTGTGGCTGAAATTCGTGAAATTATATTGGAATTGAAAAAAGAAAATAAAACTATATTGATAGCCAGCCACAATGCAGAAGACATAAAAATTCTTTGCGATAGTGTTTATGAAATGGATTCCGGAGTACTTAGCCGGATTAGGTGATTAATTACATATACCTTATTAATTTTAAAGTATAGCATTACTATGTTATAATCGGTTATGAGTTAAGAAGAGGCTGCTGCCTCTTTTTTGCTTTAGTAGAAAAATGTTCTAAGGAGAGTATATGATGCAACTATGATACAATACTAGTATAATCTTAGGCAGGGTGATGAAAAAATGATAAAAATTCTGATTGTGGAAGACGAAAAGCCGATTTCAACCTTAATTGACATGAATCTTACTGATGCAGGTTATAAATGTCACTGCGTTTATGACGGTATGGAGGCAGTACAGGAAATAGATAATACTCATTATGATTTGATTTTACTGGATATTATGCTGCCTAAGCTGGATGGCTATGAAATAATGGAATACGTTGAGCCCATGGATATACCTGTAATATTTCTTACGGCAAAGGCAAATGTTAATGATAAAGTTAAAGGGTTAAGATTAGGAGCAGATGACTATCTTGTTAAACCCTTTGAAATTATAGAGCTATTGGCACGGGTTGAGTCTGTTCTAAAAAGATATAATAAAAGCCAAAAGATAATAAATATATATGATTTAGAAATTGATACACTTTCACTTATTGTGAAAAAGGACGGTGAACGAATTCCCCTTACCAAGAAGGAATTTGAACTATTACTTTTGTTTATAAAAAATAGAAATATAGCGCTTTTCAGAGAAACAATTTACGAAAAAATATGGGAAAGTGATTATATGGGTGACAGCAGAACAGTAGACTTGCATGTTCAGCGTCTTCGAAAAAAAATAGGCTGGGAAGATAAAATCGTGGCAGTGTATAAGATTGGATATAGGCTGGAGGGATAATATGAAATTTTCATGGAAGCTATTCTTCTGTACCATCGTCATTATATGTATAACCTTCAGCATTGGAGGTTATATTTTAGTTAGCTCCCTGTTTGAGTCTGCAATAGCACGAGAACTCAACTTAGCACGGGAAGAAAATAAACTATTAAGAATCTCCATAGAAATGATAGCCTCTAATACCGATTACTCAGCTGACGCACAAAACAATATGGTTAGCAGCATCGCTCAATCTGTAGAAAGTAGTGGACAGCTTGGTAAAACGCAGGTGAGAATCACTAAGAACAAGGAACCCCTTTATGAAAGTACCGGCTTAACTTTTCAAACTACATTAATAAATCAAGTATCAGAAAAGTTGCAAGGTTATATGATAATCAAAGAAAAAGATAAGTATTATATTCAGATTGCCAATGTCTTAAATATAGCTAATGAAACTTTATATTTGGAAAGCTTTAACGATATCACTTCTGTTTTTACGGAAAGAAGCCAACAAAATGATGTATATAAAAAATTGATAGTTCTCCTTATTCTTGTCAATGGAATCTTAAGTTATATAATATCAATATGGCTTACCTATCCCGTTACAAAACTTTCCAAGGTTACACGAAAGATAGCCGGCGGAAATCTATCCATTCGTGCGGATATTAAAAGCAATGATGAAATAGGCACCTTGGCTGCGGACTTTAATTCCATGGCTGATCATTTGGAACTAAAAATAGGTGCATTGAAGGATTCTGTGAGACGGCAGGAGGATTTTATAGGAAGCTTTGCTCATGAGATTAAAACTCCTCTCACTTCTATTATTGGTTATGCAGATATGCTTCGTTCAAAAGAAATGCCTCCGGAAAGGCGATTTTTGGCAGCTAACTATATTTGTGAAGAAGGAAAAAGATTAGAGGCCATTTCCCTTAAATTATTGGAGCTCATTGTTCTTCAAAAACAAGACTTTGAACTAAAAAAAGTAAATGCTGCAGTTTTACTGGACGAAATAAAGGGCTTTATAAATCCGGTTCTTGAAAAAGAGAAAATTTCCTTAGAGGTTTCTGTTGAAGACGGAGAACTCTTGATTGAACCGGATCTAATTAAAACCCTTTGTTTTAACTTAATTGATAATGCCAGAAAAGCCATTGAAGGTGAAGGAAAAATCACCATTACCGGTAAAAAAGATTCAAAAGGCTATAAAATATATATTAAAGATAGTGGAAAAGGTATTCCTAGAGAAGAACTATCGAGAATTACTGAGGCCTTCTACCGAGTTGATAAATCCAGAGTAAGAACAAAGGGTGGTGTGGGCCTTGGCCTTGCCATATGCGATGAGATTGTTAACCTGCATAATGGAAAAATGGAGTTTGGCAGTACGCCGGGTAAGGGCACAACTGTATGTATAACTCTAAAGGATGGTGAAAGATGAAAGCAAAAATCAAATATACAGTAATGGTTTCCTTTGTCCTTATTATGGTAGCTCTCAGCATAGGACTTCCCTCCGGCATTTTTGCAATTCAAGATAAAAATATAATAGGTAAAATTAACCTTGAGCAGCAGGATATGCAGTCCGATAGTCATCAACAACCCTTATCTATTATGGATAAGCTCAAATTTCTAGGAAGTTCCGGTTTAAGTTCATTAGCCTTGGACCAAGGGAAGTATTTCAACAAGAAAACTGTACTGTCGGCAGCTC
>JAEZDX010000435.1 GCA_023417975.1 Bacillota bacterium | reverse complement strand
GAACTATTGAATTGAATGTAATACCAAAATGTGATTTTAAAATTGATTCATTCACCCTAATGAACTACGAACAACTAAATCGACTATTTCTAGTTGAATACAGTTACCTACCGCTAGCCAAAAGAATTAACGAGTTGAAAAAGAATCTTATTAACACTCTTAAACAGCAAAAGACACCAATCATGGATGAGGTTGAAGAAAAGTATGATCGTCTAATAAATAAAGTACGCTATGAAATGAAGGACTGTTCCGAAAGAAGACAAAAGATAATAGAACTTGCAGAAAAAAGAGACTCTCTATTGCAGAAGATAAGTAAAGATTCCAAAACTCTTGTACGAGATTATTTATCCAATATTAAATTTCTATCTTGCTTTGAATATTATAGTAATCTTATATGTGACAGCCATATGTTTCAAATGCATTGTACGGAAATTGCGGATGAGGTTTCAACAGAAACAGTACGTCTGCACACAAAGAGCCTCTTAGATAGTGGAAATTTGGAAATAGAAGATTTGGCACCTTTAATGTTTTTAAAATATTATATATTCGGCTTGGAAGACAAATTTACTGTCCGTCATATCCTAATCGATGAAGCTCAAGACTTCAGTCTGTTTCAACTATATATACTAAAACAAATTATCCGAAGCAGTTCTTTCACTATACTAGGTGACCTGTGCCAAGGTATACATTCTTACAGAGGCATACAGAGCTGGCAGCAGGTACAAGAACTCATATTTTCTGAAGGTGACTCTTCTATAATGACCCTTGAGCAAAGTTATAGAACAACTGTAGAAATAATGGATGCAGCAAATGAAGTTATTAAGCATTTAGGCAACATTGATGTACCCTTAGCTAGACCTGTAATAAGACATGGTGATACGGTAGTAATTCAAGAGAGTGAAGATATGAAAAGTTTATCGGAAGCAATAAAATCGGATTTGCAGTCTATTGCCAAAAGCGGTTTCAAATCCACAGCTATCATCTGTAAAACTATGAAGGAATGCCAAGAGCTTAAGGCGGAACTAACTAAGTTAAAGGTAAAATGCGGCTTAATAACAGGTTCGGAAAAGAATTATCCCGGAGGTATTGTACTAATACCTTCATACCTTGTAAAGGGTTTGGAATTTGATGCTGTAATTATTTCAAATGCATCAAAGCGTCTTTATACTAAAGATGAAATTGATATTAAGCTTCTTTATGTAGCCATGACCAGAGCTCTTCATAAATTATATATTTACCACTTAAGCGAAAAGAGCGAGCTTCTTCCATAAGCAGAGCATATTCAATAAAATCGGTCATACCTCAATTCAAATAATATTTATATGCACATAAAAATTTCCTTGCATAATATGATATATATAGAATACAAAAAACAGTAATAAGTTCAAGGAGGAAATATGTTAAAACCGGTACCGGCCAATTTATTGGATAAAGCTAAAAGTTTAAATCCATACGCTCGGTTCCCAAATACTCCAGGGCAGGGAAATGTAGAAGCAAGCTATTTTTTACGGGATGTAGAACAGGATATTCTTTATTACTTTGCAACAGCAAGGGCTTTTGACGGAAACTTGTATTTACTCAATCATATTGTACCGGAAAAGGAGATTAACTCTCTGCCTCAGATTTTACTTAACTCCCCCTACATTTATATTAAGTGGGATGAAGATGGAAATATTACAGAATGGGCAGCTGGACAGCAAAAAATGGGAGGACAAAATGGAGGTAGATTTTATAGCTGATGCCTATAAATCTACCCCCATTAAAATTCTTTCTTTTTATATTATCTAAACCTTTTATTTATGTAATTCTTCTTTCTTTTTCTCCTGATAATTCTCCTTATATGTTTACGTATCAGTAACAAAACAAATACAATTGCAGCAATTCTTACAAATATATTTGAGATGATATTATGAAAAACATTTTTTGACTTTTCCTTCACTGCTTCCTTTATATTTTGTTCAATATCAGCGGAAGCAAGCAAATTTACCTTCCCTAGTTGAATACCGTCTTTCTTATATTCTATATAACCTAATACATCCCCCTGCTTCACGGGAGCTTTAATATTCTCATTAATATTTTTTACTACCTGCAAATCTTTATTTCCATTCTCTATAGGCAATACAGCTTTAATTTCACCGCCTGCCAGCAAATCCAGCTTTCCATCTCCCTTTGCATCTTCTACATTTACACTTGCCGCCACCTCATTGGTTTTAATTATAGATTGATTCGTATATTGCTCAAAGCCATATTTAAACAGCTCCTTCGTTGTACTAAATACGCTGTTGGCATCTCCTTCTGTTACGTGCATTACAACAGAAATGAGCTCCATGCCTTCCTCATTGACGGCCGCGGCTACAAGGTTATGACCTGCTCCACTTGTGTAGCCTGTTTTGATTCCCTCTACGGTATATTTTTTTTCAGCACCATTTACTTTATAGGGATATTGCCTATTATCCCACAGAAGTTTATTAGATGTAGTCATCACCGGCCACTGATTGTGCTTGTTGGTGGCAGGCAGCCCTTTGTATGTTTCCTGCGACACAATTTCCCTAAACTTTGGAATTGTCATAGCATACCTCGCTATATTAGCCAAATCCCTTGGTGTAGTAAGATGGTTTTCCTCGGCTTTTAGATCATCTTTTCCGCAGGCGTTTACAAAGTTTGTTTTTTTAGCTCCCAATTCAACTGCTTTCTTATTCATCATTTCAATAAATCCCGCTCTTGTTGGAGCAATATTTTCAGCTATAATATTTGCAGTTTCATTTGCCGATTTCACTAACATAACATTTAATAGATTTTCAAGTGTAAGTCCTGTCTCGCTAGGCATGATTC
>JAEZDX010000423.1 GCA_023417975.1 Bacillota bacterium | reverse complement strand
GTATCGCAATAATACCGCAGTAAATAATATTAATATGGAAATAAGGCAAGGAGATATTTATGGACTTGTCGGCAAAAATGGAGCAGGTAAGACAACTCTTCTCAGAATGATAACGGGATTGACTATGCCTACCAGCGGCGAACTTGAGCTTCTTAACGAGGTATCACCGTCAGGCTTGAACAAATCAAGAATGAGAACCGGCTGCATAATAGAAACACCTAGCTTTTTTCCATATCTTTCAGCTAAAAGGAATTTAGAGTATTACAGGATACAACGAGGGATTGCAGAAGAAGATATAGTAGAGAAAACACTTGCTATGGTGGGACTGACAAACACAGGCAATAAAAAATTCAAAAACTTTTCATTAGGTATGAAACAGAGACTCGGATTGGCACTTGCACTTATGGCAAGCCCTGACCTGCTTATTTTGGATGAGCCTATAAATGGCTTGGATCCAACAGGAATTATTGAGTTTAGGGATATCCTATTAAAGCTTAACAGAGAAAGAAACATAACAATAATAATCTCAAGTCATATACTTGGAGAGCTTGCTCAGCTTGCAAACTGTTATGGGTTTATACATGAAGGACGATTTTTGGAACAGATAACTGCTAAAGAGTTAGAGGAGAAATGTAAGAATTGTCTGGCTGTAAAAGTTGACAATATAGAGAAGGCTATAGTGGTAATAGAAGAAAAGCTTGGTTGCAGTAATTATGAAGTTCTTAATGGAAATGAAATAAGGATGTATGAGCTTATTGATAAGCCTGAGGTAGTTTCAAAAGAGCTTATTAATAATGGAGTACTTCTATATTCCCTCAATCAAATCGGTACTAATTTGGAAGATTATTTTATTAGTTTGATTGGAGGTAATAAAAATGCTTAATTACATTAGAGCTGAACTATACAGAAATTTTCACCGTATGTACTTCTGGGTTTTCACAGCGGTTCTTGCAGGTTTTTCATTATTTATAACAGTGGTAAGTAAATTAAATAATGCTTCAGGAATGAATATGACCGCTATGCTGGAGCTAACTATTGCATTACTCACTTTTCCAATATTTTTTGCAATACCGATGATAGATATCAGCACTTCTGAGGAAAATAAAAATCAGACCTTAAGGAATGTAATAAGCTTCGGAATGCCGAGAAATGTTATAGTTATAGCTAAGGTAATAGTAGCTACCTTGCTTTCTCTAGTATCGGCTGCCATAGTATTAACAACATTATACGGAAGCGCGGCTGTATTATTTGGGGTAGGCCCGGATTTTGCACTAAAAGCTCCCGACTATATATCACGTATACTGTTGGCTTTACCTTTATGGATGGGTGCTATAGCAGTGGGAACCTTTATGACTATAGTGATAAACAATAATAATCTATTCGTTTTTGTATATGCCGGCACTTTCCTGATGATGCCCAAGATTATATCGTTGTTATCCTGGCTCATCTGGGATAAGCTATCAAATATTAAGAGTATTCTCATTACAACAGGAATAGATAAGCTCGCAGCACCTGCTGTGACTTCTCAGGATAAATTAAGCGCAGTAGTTATGGGAATAGCATATATAATTGTATTCACTGTTCTTTCTATGATATATTTTAATAAGAAAGAAGTAAAATAGAAAGCGTGAGGTGATGTATATGGATAGTCTAATTATAGTTATACTTATAGTGGTGGCAGCCATATTCATCTACCTTTACTTTATTCAAAGAGAAGCTATTAAGTATACTACTAAGCAGCTTAAAAATATAAACCATAATAAAACCAACTCCAAAGTATTAATTTCCGGTAATAATAAACAGATAATTAATCTGGTAATAGAAATAAATAAGAACTTGGAAGAAAAACAAAAAAGTGAAGCACAGTATAAGAGTATGGACTTGGAGCTTAGACAGGCTATTGCTAATATATCCCATGATTTAAGGACGCCTCTTACCTCAATACTTGGGTACATTCAACTTATAGAGGATGATAAATTAAGCGGTGAAGAAAAAAAGGAGTATATTGACATAGTCAAAAATAGGTCAAAAGCACTTCAAGGCTTGATAACAGGTTTTTATGATTTATCAAGGCTGGAAGCCAGGGAATATAAATTTGAAAAGAAAATTATGAGTTTGGCGGATGTGTTAAGTGATATGCTGGCAGCCTTTTATAATGATTTTGTAAATAAGGGATTAGAGCCTGAAGTGATTATAACAGAGGAAGAACTTCCTGTTATTGCAGACGAAAAGGCGGTAAGGAGAGTCTTTTCGAATCTCATTCAAAACATCTTAAACTATGGTAAACACTGTGCCAGCATACGTTTGCAAAGGTACAACGGATATATGGTCACTATTTTTGAAAATGATGCTCCAGATTTAAAACAAGAGGACGTACCTCGCATTTTTGAACGTTTCTTTACAGGGGACAGAACAAGAAACGGAAAGGGTACTGGATTAGGGTTAGCTATTACAAAGGAGCTTGTGGAGCAGATGGGAAGTACTATTACAGCATCACTAAATAATAGAAAGCTGTGCATTGAAATAAAATGGAACGTAGCTGAAAAAGATAGACAGAGAACATAATAAAATTAATTACCCCAAAGGAGTTATACACACCTTTGGGGTATATTTTATGTCTTAGAGTTTAAGAGCAATTTTATTTAATTCTTCAGCCATTGCAGATATTTCTTGGACGCTGGCAGTAATCTGCTCTGTAGCAGCTGCCTGCTCCTGGCTTGAGGAAAGAGATGCTTTACTTTTGGTACTGGATTCATTTACCTTGGAGTTTATTTCATCAGTTAACTTTTGGATTTTTGGAACTGTGCTTTTAGATTGCTCTGAAAGCTTTCTAATTTCCTCTGCAACTACACCAAAGCCTCTGCCGGCTTCTCCTGCTCGGGCAGCTTCTATGGCGGCATTCAAGCCAAGCATTTTTGTTTCATCAGCAATCTCCTTTATAAAGGAAGATACATCATTTATTTCTTGAGACAGGCTTGTAATTTCGAGGATATTATTGTTAAGAACCTGTTCATTTGTATGTATCTGAGTAGCTGATGCGGCTAATTGCTGAATTGTAGCAGCTATCTCCGCAAGGCCGTCTTCGAGATTTTTAGATATATCTCTAAGGTTTACGGCCGCAACCTTTGGAATAAACAGTCCGAAGGTTGCTACAACCTCTCCTGTTTCATCACTAAAAAGAGGATAAGCGGTTGCAAGAATCGGCACACCATAAATTGAGGCGTCATATTCCTTTGTAATAGGTCTCTTTCCTTCAATAACAAGTTTTGAAATAAAATCTTCCTTCAAGTTATCGCCAATCTGTAACCCGGGGATATCAAACTTTGATGAAGCTTGCTTATGAGCAACCTTATGTAGGTCAGTACAATACAGTACAGCACCATCCGGGAACATTTCCGACATTATTGGTGCAAAGTCATGGAAGGCTTTCAGTATCGGATGGGTAATAGGAAATACAGTTGAGAATATGCCAACTGCCTCACCGGCATCATTCACAAGAGGCTCCGCAACAATTCTCAGTCTTATTCCATATAAAGACCTAGGTACATTTTCAATTTGCGTTCTGTTTACTTTCATAGCTTTACCGGTTATACTTTTTTCGTTTAGTTTTTCACCTACCTGGAAAATATCTAAGTCGAATGCTTCCGAGGCTTTTCTCCAAGTGTAAGTATTTCCGTCACTGAGTAAGAATATCACACCTCCAGGTATATTGTTTGCTTGTAATTCGCATATTGCTTTAATGTATTCTGCTCCGTTAATATTTATCATACCGCTTCACTCTCCATTCCAATGCTATGCTTAAAAATCTCTGTTCTTAGCTTTAAAATATTTAATAATACAATTATTCGCTGCTCTTCCACATAAATTCCCTCTATACTGTTTTTGCTTATGTTTACAATATCCTGATCCAAGGTTTGGATGGACTCTTTGTTAATTCGCATAACTTCCGAAATATCATCAACAATGATTCCGGCAATCATTCCGGATAAATTAAGTATTAGTAATCGACTGTCAATACCTCTTTCCGATTGAGTCATTTCAAATTTTTTCTTTAAATCGAAAACCGGAATTACCTTTCCACGCAGGTTGAAGATTCCTTCAAGAAACGGTGGTGAATTAGGTATTTTTGTTAAACGGGGAATGCGTATTATCTCTTGTGCATTAGAAATATCTATACCGTATTCTTCATTTCCAAGTGTAAATACGACTAATTGAAAACTATCCATAATACTGAGCCCCCCTTTACAATTTAAATTTATTAATCTGCGCGGCCATATCCTGTGTCATTTTACTCAATACTTGAGCAGCTGCGGCAACTTCTTCGGCAGATGCATTTAGTTCTTCCGATGAAGCAGATATTTCCTGAGAAGAAGCTGAAGTTTCTTCGGAAATTGCAGATACTTCATTTAGTTTATCTAAAATAGTATTTTTGGAATTATTTAAGGATATAGCTGAGGAATTAATTGTTTCTATCTTTGGAATTATATTATCTATTGCATCAATTATCATTTTAAAGGATTGTGTGGAATCATTTATGGTTGCAACCTGGTTACTCAATTCACCGCTCATTTGGTGTGTGTTATTAACAATGATATTGGCATCCTTCAAAATATTATGAATAAGTTTATTTATATTTTCAGAGGAATTCTTACTCTGCTCTGCCAGTTTTCTAATCTCATCTGCCACAACGGAAAAGCCTCTTCCGGACTCACCTGCTCTGGAAGCTTCGATAGCAGCATTCAGGGCTAACAGGTTTGTTTGATCTGCAATACCGTTAATAACGTTAGTTATTGCATTTATTTGTTCAATATTTTGCGTAAGCATCAGTATTTTTTCGCTGAATTCACTGAATGAGTTATCTATGTTGTTTATTGAGTTAGTCATACTTTGCATGTTTTCACTGCTCTTATTGGCCATGGAATTTATATTCTGTGAGTTTTTATCTATATCGCTTATTTCATTGACCATTTCATTTAAGGCGTCACTAAAGGTATCTAATAATTGTGTTGAAGTTAACAGTTCTTCGGCTTGAGAACCTGTACCTTTGGCTACATCATTTACTGCAAGGGTAATACTTTGGGAAGAGGCAGACATCTCTTCAGAAACAGAGGATAGATTATCGGACTGCAATTCTATACTGTTAGAGCTTTCTTTAATGCTTTTAATCATAGCGCTCATAGAATCTTTAACATTTTTAATTGAACGGGCAATCAAGCCTAGTTCATCTTTGGCATTGATATATTTGGTACTTACATCGAAGCTTAAGTCGCCCATTGATAAGGTTTCTAAGTGTTTTGAAGTACGCTTGATTGCATCGGCAATTCTGATTGATATAATATAAATACATGCAACTCCTAATAATAGGAAAATAGTAGATGCGGCAATAACCGACACCTTCAAAACTGTCAGTTGGGAAAGAACTTCACTTTTGTTTGCAACTACAGCTATGGACCAGTTTGTGCTATTCACAGGAGCATATCCTACATATTTTTCTTGACCTTGATAATAATAATCTTCGGCAGCAGATTTACCTGTGGCCATGTTTTTTTCAACATTTGCAAGGCCTTCCAGAGAGGTATCTTTTTTTGCTTCGTCTATAGGATTGTACATGTTTTTCACAAGTTCAATATTATTATGGGCAACAACAACTCCCTTTTTGTTTATCATAAAAGCATTACCCGTTTTCCCGAACTTAACATTATTTATAAATTTACTCAAAGAATCACTATTTACTGTACACACTAGAACTCCTGTTATTGAATTGTTATATCTTACAGGTACTGCATAAGCAATTACCACAGAACCGTCTGTTTTACTGATTATAGGATCTGACACGTTTTTCATGCCTAATAACCCATTCTTAAAGTAATCTCTATCGCTTATATTAGTGGATTTCCCATCTGAAAATAGTACATTTCCCGTAGGATCTGCAATTCCCATTTTAATATAACCTAATCTTTGTACTTCATTTATAAATAGTTTAAGTTTATTCTCATAGGGAACATTGGGGTCGTATATATCATCTATGGAAGCAATACTTTCCAGAACACTGAGTTCTCCTGATACCTTTGCTTCCACGCTGCCGGCAGTCTGAATTGCAATTTGAGGAAAGGTGGTATTCACAGTAGAGACAAGAGCATTCTGTGAAGTGATATAGGATACTACGCCTAAGCTTATGCATATAATTAGCATAACCATACCCAAATTCATGATCATTTTGGTTTTAATACTTTTCATTTTTTTCCTCCTAAGTATTTTAATTATGTTACTGTATAACATTATTTATAGCCGCACAGTATTATTGGTTAATGTGTTTATAGTTATATTACCGATTTCCGGCATAAATTTAACTCTGGTGTTCAAAAGCTGAGTAACCAGGTTGGAAAGAAATATATTTAAATAATATTTATCATAAGTGATGCCTCTGGATTCAAGAAACATTTGAAGAGTTTTTTGGGGAGAAATTTTTTCCCTATAAACTCTGTCGGAAGTCATTGCATCATAGACATCAGCAATAGCAATAATTCTTGCATATTCACCGATGCCTTCACCATCTATACCATTTGGATAGCCAGAACCATCCAATCTTTCATGATGCATCAATATGCTTTCTTTAATATTACTATCAAGGTGTTTTATATCTTTTACCATGTCATAACCAAAGCTTACATCCTGCTTGATAATTTCAAACTCTTTTGTAGTCAAAGCTCTGGTTTTGCTTAATATGTATTGAGGAATTTTTAGCTTTCCGATATCATGAAACAAACCCGCAGTAATGAGATCAAGTATAAGTTTGTTGCTCATTCCAAGCCACTTGCCTATGAGCATGGCATAATAGCTTACATTAACGGAATGTGAAAGCAAATAGTTATCATAAGTTTTGGGTGAATGAAGATACTTAATTATCCGCTCCTCATTATCTATATTTTCATAAATTGAAAGTGTCAGCTTTTCCAGGTCTTCATAAGAAAAGTCCTTCTTTGAAGTAAGATCCTTCAATATAACTTCAAAAGCTGTCATTGAAGCTTTATAACTTTCATCTATTCCGAATAGCATGTCTTTATTTACATTACTAATTTCTAGGCTATAGTTGCTATAAATCCAGATTTTATTTATTCCCCAGTCCCATAATAACTTCAGTAGGCATTCGTCCAGTATTGTATTTTTTGTGACCAGAGTAGTACCCTTATGAATTGCTATATCTTTTGATAAAATATCACCCAATCTGCATTCAGATATAGGTATTTCTAGTATATTCATAAATCCTCCATAGCTTTGATTTAGAATAATTTTTATAAAAGCCCCAATTTGCATATGGTCTCATGAAGTTTTTCTTTTTCTATTGGCTTTTGTACGTAGATGTCGTATCCGTCAGTAAGTGAGTCATTCAGAAATTGTGTTTCAGCTAATGCAGTTATTATAATAACCTTTACTCGCTGATTTTTTTTAACCCTCTTTTTTCTCTCTAATTCACGTATTGATTTTAACACTTTAACTCCGTTTACTTTTGGAATCATTATATCAAGACAAATTAAGTCATATGGTTCATTATCTTGCAATGAAAGTAAGTAAGCTTCCAAGGTTTCCATACCGTCATAGGTAATATCACAATCACCATATGATGAAAGCACCTTTTTAAGAAAAACTCCACTTGCTTCATCATCTTCAACTATTAGTATTCGCATAGCTTTTATCTCCTGTTCATTTAATTAAGGAACTGCTAAACCTTTCAAATTCATTGTTGATTTTAATTACTAAGGGTTCCATAGCTTTTATGTCAAATTTTCTTGCAGCAAGCTCAAGCCTGAAAGCAAGACCTTTTATAGAGTCAATACCTATTTTGTTAGCTAAGACTTTTACCTCATGGGCTTCATTCTCAATTAAAAGTAGATTATCCCCATTACAAAGAGAGGCAAGTCTATATATGCATGCTCTGAGTTCATCTAATATGACCAGGTCTTCATTTTTTATATGTACATATGCGGATGTAGGTAATACAAAATTTCCATTGTTGTTTACTTTATAACTGCTGTATGGAATTGAATCAAAAGAAAGAGAAGAGGTAACTTTATCTATAACGTCAAATAACTGCTGCATTTGAAAGGGCTTCGCAATGTATTCATCAATACCGGCGGATAAAAACCTTTCTCTATCTCCTTTAAGAGCATAAGCAGTCATTGCGATAACCGGGGTATAAAAGTCTTCTTGAGCTTCCAGCTTTCTTAATTCTTGAGTCGCAGTTACTCCATCTATTCCGCCCATCTGTATATCCATAAGTACTAAATCATATCTGTTGCAGTTTAATAGCTTTAAGGCTTCCTCACCACTGCTTGCAGTATCAACCGTATATTTTCTTCTGTCCAACATTAACATAGCGACTTCCCTGTTAACATCATCATCCTCAACAAGCAGAATATATAAAGGAAAAGGAGCTTCACAAATATCTGATTTGTTAGTTGATTTTTCTTCGTTCTGCTTAGCTGTTTTAAGTACCACTTCAAAAGAGAAGGTGCTTCCTTTTCCTTTCTCGCTGTCAAACCAGATATCTCCATCCATTAAATGTACAAGTTGCTTTGAAATTGCAAGTCCTAAGCCGGTTCCTCCAAATTTTCTTGAAAAAGAACTGTCAACTTGGCTAAAACTTTTAAATAATTTATCTTTTTCACTATCCTCAATGCCTATACCGGTATCCTTGATCGAAAATTGCAGCTTAACTTCACTTTCTTCAGTAGAAGAATCCGTCAATTGAAGGCATACTTCTCCAGTATCTGTAAATTTAATAGCATTATTAATAAGATTATTTAAAATTTGTCTCAGTCTGTTGGGATCTCCTATTACATATCTGGTAATAGCGGGCGAGTATTTCAGGTTTAGCTCTATCTCTTTTTGGGCTGCTCTCGGAGTATGAAGCTTGATTACTTCTTCAACTAGTTCCATGACATCGAAGGAGATACTCTCAATGAGGAGTTTTCCTACTTCCATTT
>JAEZDX010000048.1 GCA_023417975.1 Bacillota bacterium | reverse complement strand
TTTCCTATCTTTGATGTTTTCGGGTTTCCATAATTATCATATTCAAAAGAATATACCACATTTTCCGCTGATGTAGCAGTCTTCATATTATGCTTACCGTCAGGGTAATAAGTATAGCTATACTTTCCGTCCTTTCCAACTGTAGCATTCATTAAATCATTTGTTCCATTGTATTCAAATTTGGAATTCTGGTTAGCTAAATCTACTGTAGAAACTATATTTCCTTTTGAATCATACTGATAGCTTGATGAGAAGTTTTCCTTATAAAGTCTTAACCCATCAAAATAAGCACTGTTCTCATTATTGTAATACATAACATATATTCTTATCGCTTTATAATCAGTACCGGATATCACTTCATCACTTACAAACTGCCAATCGGTGGTATGCGGATTAAATTTAATTACCTTCCATTCACATGAATTGTCACCTCTTACAAGGCCAACATTCAATGCAAAAAAATGTTCATCCTTTATAGCCGAAGAATTTCCTTTTGCCCATCCCCCTACTACATATATATCTCCTACTCCTCCGCTTACAGGTATTTCCTCATAAGCACCTTTTTTAATCTGACTGTCTCCATAGAAAAGTAAGCTGTTGGAGCCAAGTTCTGCAGGCGCTCCTCCATTGGCTATTCCATCACTACTGCTTAGCGGCAAGTCGTTCCATGAATTGTCCGCAGCATACATGTTCCAATATTTTAGTCCGTTTGTAAAATCTGCATTTTCCACAAGGTTATATTTATTTGCGACTTGTCCGGTTTCAAGCTGCAGACAATCAAAATATGCTGTTCCAGTTTCGTCCTCTAAGCCTACTCTTATGGTTACATCGGTACTTGTGCTGTCTGCCGGAAGTTTGAATGTAGTTTCAAGTCTTGTCCATTCAGTTGTTCCGTTTAAGTGAGTAGATCTCACCGCCTCATATTCACCGTTTTTGTTCTTATAATGTGCTACAATATATGCTCCCTGCCCGTGATTGTTGGAAATATTCGCTGTTTTAACGTAAGCGGAGAAAGTATAAGTTTTACCTTTTTCCAACGTTTCGTATTGATCATAGTAATGCCTTGAAACATCATTAGTTTTCGTTATCTTTAAGCTTCTGTTCCCTAAATATTTTGCCTCTGAAGAAAAAGATGTACTTCCATTTCCTCCATCACAGCCTGAATCATAGTCACCATTAATTTCTATGTTGTGATTTCTCACCAAATTGGTTACTACTCCTTGAAGCTTTGAATCAGCTGTAAGATGATCATTATTAGTGCTATCCCCATACTTATAATATTGAGCACTATTATCACTGTTCTTAACTTCTATAGTGTGTCCGAAATTATCAAATTGGTATGTTTCCTTTCTTCCTTTAACATCTGTAAAAGAGGTTGTATTGAACCCATAGTTCATATTCAATTCATTTCCAGAAGTACCATTAACATTTGATTCCGCTGCCTTTATAACTCTTTTTGAATTTCCATTACTAAAGGAATAAGTCATGCTATATCCATCATAATTTATTACTTGCTTTAATCGATCATTTGTATCATATGTGTACTGTGTATACGTATTATCCGGATAAGTAATCCTTGTTAAAAACCCGTTAGTATACCAAAATGAAGTTTTTCTTTGACTTGCATCTATTATATCTGTTAGGCCTGCCACAGAATTATAAATAAAAGTAACTGTTCTATTTGCTGAGTCTACAAGACTTGTCAATATTTTGAGTCCATTATTTGAAGTACCATAATAATACGAAATTGTATTTCCATTACTATCTCTCATGTATCTCGGATAGCAATCCCCGGTAAACTCTATTTGATTATCTTTATTATCCTTAATAATATACGAGTTAGCATTTACATATGTCAGCGTAAGGTCTGACCCATCAACTTCATTATATATATTAGTACCTTCCTTCGACGGGAAGTAATGCTTTGTACCATCGCCATCAACATATGTATAATATCCTGTGTCCCCTATGGTTTCCCAGGCTATTCTTTGACTTACGCTTAACTTCCAACCATATCCAAATCCGGTGTTAACGCCAAAGGTAGTACTATTGTATACGTGTGACACACTTATAGGAAGCCTGCTTCCATTCATGGATATGTCATTATGCATAAACACAAGATTTCCGTTGAAGTCATTAATATGTCCTGTTCCGGCCCTTCTTACGTCTTGACTGTGATATGTCCAATAGCTTTCCAAACCTGCATAATCTACATATCGAATATTAACTGCCGGCCTTCCAGCTACATTAGCTCCAGTTTCAAAATCTGATGAAAAAAATGCTACATTTCCTGCAGCCTCATTTTTAGCATCTAGCATAAGACCGTTATTAGCTCCTGAAGTGTACCAATCCTTCACAATGGAAGTAACATCGTAGTATGACCAATCCTTTGCGGAATTAATCACATTATAGTCTACTACAGTTGAATCTATCTGAGGCTGATTGCTCCAAAGTAAAGTGTTTGAATCCCATGCACTGGTAACCTTATGTACATTAACCTGAGCTCCTCCATTTGCTACTCCGGCTCTGCATAAATCCAACCTAGCATCAATAACCATGGATGATGGCCCTAAGTTAGGTATATCGAATCTAATATAGCTTCTTGTTATTCCAACCGAACTTAAATATCCTACTCTTAGATAAGTATTTAGATATTTATTCTCATTATCTTGCGAACACACAAAGGTGTCTTTTATAGAACTCTGAGCATTAGAGGATTGTATCACGGGGTCCAATGTAATTGGAAATAATCTATTGCTATCTCCCATCCACTTATCATCCGGGATAAGTGTCAGCTTGTAACCCTTTTTATCCTTGTCCAATTTCACTTGTACTTTGTTACTGGATTCTCCATTTTTATCATACATAAATGGAGAAGCCGTATTAAAAATTACCTTGGACGGATCTTTCTCATCGAAAAAGCTTATAGTATTATCCTTTTCTAATCTGGCACTGAGCCCCTTACTGTCTAAATTAAAGGTTATTCTAAAGTCTTTGCTGTATTTATTTACAATAATATCTTCCTTAAGCTTTTCGCTGCCTACATTGTACCTTAAATCAACATCGGGCAATATACCATTATACTGCAGCATTGATGAAGCTTTAACCGCTGTTTTTTTATTTTCATTTTCTATAATAATTTCTTTTGCTTTATCTTTCTCAGATGAGCTAAACTCACTAAACTTTTTATCATTCTTTATCTTATCATCTGACTGTGTCTTAATTTCATTTTCAATGGCAGCATTATCAGTTGCAATTGCTTCTGCCTTTGTCTTCTCCGCACCTTCTATACTCCATGAAATGCTATACTTGTCCTTTTGAATGTTGACTAATTTGTTTGATTTTGAATTTTTTGCAAAATTAACAGTATAGTCATTCTGTTTATTCTTCAGTACATTTTTACTATCCTTAATCTTTTCGGCTTTCTTAGCTGCATTGTCTATGGTTTCTTCTGTAGTATCTTGGGCTGTTGTTGCCTCACCCGTACTGTCTATAGCTTTTGTCTCACTATTTGTAATATCTGACGTAGTTTCTTCTGTAACAACACTATCGTCTTTCGTCTCTTCCAGCGTATTATCTACATCAACCCATTTACCGTTGTCTAGATAATGTACAGGTTCAGGATAAACTACAGCCTCATAGGAAAAGTCATCCTTTAAAAAGTATTTTACATTGGCTTCTCTTTTTTCTTCAAGTTCTTTAATAATTTTTGCTTCTTTCTTTTCTTTTACAGCTTCAACCTTAGGGCTGCTATTATCTGTATTATCTTTATTGCTTTCAGCAGCTCTTGTAGTTGTAGGCAGTGACATTGCCAAAACCGTAAAAATCAGAACACTTGATAAAAATCTCTTTGACCCCCGCATTAAACACACTCCTTGTAATATTTTGTTTTTTTATGTATTCACATTAAAGATAATATAGTATTTTTTGTCATTGTTCTATCGTTTTCATAACAGTAATATCGACATATCTTTACAAGTGCTTGTGTTTATTTAAGGAGTTAATATAAAATTTTTCAAAAAATACAGGACCTGCATTTCTGCAAGTCCTGTACTTCCAACTAGTGTGGGAATAATGCGGGAAAGTTTTTGGGCTTAAACTCTACTATTTGAGCCGTTTATTGTATTTAACAAAACTACTGCGATTAATAACTTATGCAGTAATTTTGTTAAGCGTAAGAATATGGAGATGGGTCATTGTTTAATTACTATGACCTTGAGCCTACCCCGATTTGATAGACACTACGAATCCCTATACTTCATCCCCAATACGTCTATCTATTCAGCATCAAAATCAATAAAGTAATTTCTCTCTGATGTATGTATCGTGAGGGTTGCTAAATTAATATTGTTCTCTAAAATATCCACTCTGTACTCAAACATGATATCATCATTTTGCTTCTTCATGAATAAGTAACTTCCTTCTTCTTGATCCTCGGCCTCATCACTTATTTCAGCGTAGATTTCTTCCCCTCTTACTTCTCCAGGATATCCTGACTTTCTTATCTTTTCCTCTATTGCTTTAAAAAACTTTTCCATTTTATTGCTCTCTTTCTTTTTTAAATACCTATTTCTCTTCAAATAAAGTATATACTATGTTTCTAAATAACAGTATCCCTAATCATTATTAATTAATGATCAGAGGAAACCCTCACTTATTAAACTCTATGGTTCTCAAATACCTCTAGGCTAATAATCACTTCATATTTTAATTATTCAATTAGATTATTATACCTTCAAAATGATCCATTTCATGTTGAATTATTTGTGCTATAAATCCAGTAAACAATTGCCTTTGCTTCTTAAAATTTCTATCAAGATACTCCACTTCTATCTTTTCATATCTCTTTGTTTTTCTAAAGCCAATTAAAGATAAACAACTCTCTTCAGTTTCATAAAGCTTTTCTTTATTTAATATAACCGGATTTATCATAGGCACAATAAGGCTGCCTACAGCAAATACTAATATACGCTTTTTTACTCCAATCATATTACCAGCTAATCCAACACAATTCTCAAGGTTTGCTCGTAATGTATCTATTAAATCATCAATTACTGCTATATCATTTTTAGTTGCATCTTCTGATTTTTGTCCTAAGAACAATATATCTTTTATAATAGGTTTTATCATAACTTATACCTCTTTTTCAGTTATATTTTTTATAAATCATACTATATCATATATAAAATTAGCACATCTGGTCCAACACCCAGTTGTCACATCAATGACAAATTACTATTTATTGAGTTGTCTTGCATCCTTCATACGTCACACTGTCTTACATTTCCGTACTAGCCCAATTATATACAAAATTCATAACTTTGTATATTCATTCTCATTAGTTAAAAAGTCGTTATAAAAATATTTTTACTTTTTCTGCTACTGCTACCCTGAGACGTGCATTTATTATGTGTATCCAAAATAAAAAAAGGATGGATAAGATATGGCTGTAATATCTACATAAGGTTCAACCAAGGTTTCTTTAACGCTAAAGGCTGGTGTAGATACCAGTGGAAATGAAATTGGCGACAAAGTCAGCTTGACGATTCGCAGTATGAGACCGGATGTAACTCAAGCAGAAGTAATCGCTGCCATGGATGGCATAGTTTTAAACAACATATTCTATTCCACTGGCATGGACTTCAAGGCCAAATACTCTACAGGTCACCAAGTGGAATCTTGTTTAGTAAGGAAGGCACCGATTGGTGCCTTTTTAATTTGCAAATATTAAATTAAATAATCTATATCATATCCATCCGGTGTAGCAAGTTGAATTAAATTTATAGAATCCGAGAAGTTTTTTGTATCAAAATCTACCACAGAGTATTTCTAAATTTTAATGTCTCCTAATAACCTTCATAAACTCATGACTCCATGCATACGCTATGCCTATGATAGCAATAGGATCTTAAAGGATTTCTCTATGGCAATAGTGGTACCCAAGGAGAAAGAATCTGATATGTTGACTAAAGAAACAGAGGTAAAACCATTTAGCATTGATGAGCAACTAAAATTCATTGAGCCTGTTCAAGGTGATGAGGATGAAATGTTATATATTGCTGCCCTTGACTCTGGATTAAGGCAAGGAGAATTATTCACCCTAACATGGAAGGATATTGACTTTGATAACCGTATAATTAAGGTTGATAAGGCTTTTAAGGTTGTAAAAAACATTGAGACTGGAATAAATAAGTCTATTAGAAATACCTATTTAAAAACATGCCTATTCTTAAATTTTTCATTCTTCCTTAATTCAAGTTTAAATTCCTAAAAATTAGATTTCTTATCGTAATTATTGGTTCCTATTAGACTGAAACCTCTTTTAAGGCTTTCTATTGGCAATTTTATTACGTATTCTTTCATTTAATTCATCATATCTTTTATTGTTAAATATCCAACTGAAAATAGAAATAATTACTCCAATAATAACCCCACTTGTCATAGTAATAAAGAAAAATTCTCCATATTCAAATCCGTAAAACTTTCGTTTTTGAAAAATGGCAACACATCCTAAGATAGTGAAAATAACGAAAGAGATTATCACCATTTTAACCAAGTATTTGAAAAATCCTTTTTCCCGACTTTTAGTCCATTCTAAAATAAAATCCTGATTATAACTAAAGATCAATCTCAATACCTTCCTTATAGGCTGTTTTTTTCCCAATCAAATTACCCCCATCTTACAATTAATATACATTAATTGTAAGCAATGTATATTAATATTACAATTTAAAAATCTGGCATTTTACGATTATTATGCAAAAATTAGTCTGATAACTTTCTGTTAACCTTTTATGTAAATTATTTTTGCTTTTAACTATAATCCAAATTTTATTTTTGTAAAAAATAGGTGAGGCACTTGTTGTTGGAGATGCTAGTTTATTACCAAGCAGGATAAAGATCGAAAAACCTTCACAAGAGCCAAATAGTGGTACTGTAAGGTTCTGGGAAGAATGGTCTAAAGAAAACATAACCGATGGCATCAGCAATGCTGTAGAATCTCTTAGAAAGCAGTCTAAATAAAAATATAAAATAGCTTACAAGAATGTGAGTTGGTATAACCAATTCACATTTTTTATTTCTATAATTCACTAATACAAATAAATCTAAGAAGAGATTTTTAGCGGTTGTGTTATTCACCCATTTTGCAAGTAACTTTAGTAAAAATTAAAAACCTAGAAACCGTTGAGGCTTCTAGGTTTTTTGGTGCGGCGGAGAGGATTCGAACCCCCGACCAACTGGGTCGCGACATTTGATTTTAATTCATTCCAAAACACCCGTAAATCTTGTTAAATAGCCATTCTATTTTTTAGCTCGTTTCACTTTTTACCCCGTTATTTTAAACTATAAGGGGTAAAAAAAGGGGTAAATTCAAGATATATCATTAAGCATTGAATATTTTTATCTATTTCCAAGAAAGCTTTGAAGTATTGCAAAATTCCAAAAAAAGGTCATCATTGTCACCTAATCGGTTTTTTATCGCCCTGGCCCATTAAGAAGTATCCAAATTATTACTATAAGTTCTTAACCAACAGATTGCTCTGATTCCTCTATAAACTCACTAATTCTTTCCTTTACATGTTTAATTTCATCGTCTCTATTAAACATTATTTCCTCATTATCTTGGGTTTTCATAATTATAGTAATTAATTCATCATTTGCGTTAAACTTATAATAAAAAATTGCTTCATTTGAATCCTCAGTAATGCATTCCATTTCAGCTACAAGCCCATTGAAACCTTTATAATACTTAACATAGTTATAATTATCTAATTTTGCATTCTCTAAAAGATTATATGGAGTTATAATAGGTGAATGTAATAAAGCATATAACTTGTCAATATACTTTTCCATAACACATCCCTCTCTTTTTTAATATATATTTATATAGCCTTCATTTTATATTAAATTACTGTATATTTCTATCTTTTATTTAAAAAATTTTCTACTATCCTCTCAACATATTCTGCCGCCTCGTCTAATTTTTCATTAGCAATATCGTAATCCGCAAGCTTCCATTCGCTTTTAGGCACTCCCATAGACTTTTTTAAATAAAATTCAAAGTAAATAGCTAACATTCCACCATTATTTTTCCCTTTAGCTGGAACCCACCCATATTTTCCAGTAAATAATCTACACCGTCTTAAGCTATTATCATTTTTATCTATATGATTTTTTGCTATTATTTCCGGAACAATATCCTCTTTTATCCTATTATCAATATCCTTTTTCTTCCTAGAAAAATATTGATCTGGCCTCTTTATCTGATTATCGATACCTTCAGTAGTGTTCAAAATTTGTATTGCCTTTTCTCTTTCAACTTTTAAAATTTCCTGTATTCCCTTTATTTTTTCTTCTCTTATCTTTTCCTCTTCTTTATTACGTCTTATTATCTCTGTATCTACAAAATCTATACTCGTTATAACACCATTTCCATCTTCTATTGCATTACCAAATTCAATGGTTTCTTTATCCGTACCATCATAACCTTTAGTTCCTTCTTTCTCTTGTAGTTCATCATATTCTCTTAATTTTTTTATTATCTCACTTTCCTCGACTTCTACTTTATACTTCTGCCACATTATTTCCAAACCTAGGTGCTTATGAGATATTATATCTCCTATATTATCAGATGCTCTTTTGGCATTTTCATCATTAATTTTTCTTAATATTCTCCCAACAAACTGTTCATACGGAAGATCATTTCTAAATGGCCTAAATATTGCTGCTACACTTAAATATGGATGGTCATATCCCTCACCAAGCATGGCAACATTGATAACTACTTTAACTCTATTGTTGTTAATGTCACTTTTTGCTTTTTCAATATCCTCATTGGATAAATTACTATGAATTATAGTTGTACTATATCCACATTCCTCATATAATTCTTTTATTTGTTCAGCATGTTTGATACTACAGGCAACTGCTATTATTTTATGTGGTATGGGATTATTGTCCCGTAATTTTTCTTCTAATAACTTAATACTTGCATCCACAACCCTTTTTGAACATTCCATCGAATATGCGACAGACCTACTGACATAATCTTCATCTTTAATACCTTGCTCTATTAACTCTTCTGCAGTATATTTTTTTGATAGATCATCTCCTATAGTCAAATACAATTTATCTGGAATATAAGTATTATTTCTAAGACTCTTCACATAATTATTAGCCATGGCTTGGCTTAATTTATATCTAAAAACTAACTCTCCTGCAATTTCCTTTTTATCACTTCTTAATGGAGTGGCGGTTAGCTTTACAATCTTAGCTTCACTGAAATGTTGTATGGTTTCGACCCATGAATTAGCAGTTGAATGATGTGCTTCATCTATTATTATCATATCAAAGTAATCATTTGGTAAAAAGTTTAAAGGAGAAGACTCTAATCTACTTTGCAACTTTTGAATGTTGAGTATAACTATATTTGACAAGTCTAAAACTTCTTTATGTGTCTTACTTCCCTCATATTCAGATAATGCTGGCAAGTCATTTATATCGTTAAACACTTTTCTTTTAAGCCAAAAGTTACCTGGAGCGGTTGGATTTAGTGAATCTATAATAGTATTTTTTATCATTAATTGAGGTGTAATTATTAACACTCTTCCTTTTGCAATCCCATATGGTAATATTCCCATTAATCCAGTCTTCCCGACCCCAGTTGGAAGTATGACTATAGCATGAGATTCCTTTCTTCTAATATTAAAGTGCTCACACACCCTATAGTATGCTGTTATTTGTGGTTCCCTTAATTCTTCATTGTCATAGATATAAGGTTCACTCACCATAAAATAATCTTTAATCCCCATATTTACCTCCTCAGTCTATCTTTTTTATCATTAATACAAAATTATCCACTTTTTATATACTCATATTATATTTATTTAATTTAATGCTTTATAAATAGCAAACACTAAATTAATTTGCAACAAAAAAATCTTCCACTGCTCTAGTCTCCATAACTATTCCTTGACTTGAATCTAAAAGAACCACACAAAGTTTTAATCCAAGATTTTTTGCATACCCAATTAAGACTTTTAAATGCTTCTGTGAAACGCCTCTTACTACTCCTCCCGTTTTAACTGAAATTTCATTAGCTGTTTTTTTCGATATAAATAGTCCTACGGTATTATCACTTACACACATATAAGTTCCTGTAATTTGCCCATTTCTTTCTTCCATGATAGTCCAAAATGGTTCGCCAATTACAGATTCATCTGGCAAAACAACTTCTAATTGTTTTGATAGTACCTTGCTAATTAGCGGCAATTCACCTCCACTTACTAACTCAATATCATAAAACTTCGCATAGTCTATGGCCCCTTTTTGAAATCCATTTCGTGAAGCGAATATTCCAATACATCCTCCTATATCGTCTAATGTACTTTTAAAGGCTTCAAGTAATCTTCTCTCTACTTTTTCCTTATGATCTTTACACTCTATTATTACTTTATGTTTTATTCCATTCATATCGAATTCATAGTAGACATCAATCTGATGATCGCAATTCGACTTTCCTATAAGTTTTATGTTCTTTTCAACATTGATATTTTTACCATTAAAATAGGATAATTGTTCATACACATATTTAATTAAATCTTCATATTCTTTTCCATTATTCTTTTTAAACACACTCTCACCCGCTTTATACTATTTAATAAATAATTACTTCTACAACCATTTATATTAACCTCTAAATTATATTCGTCAAATTATGATAAATTCCGTAATATCTCATCTAAATAATAAAAAAAGTACCCATTTAACTGGATACCCTACAATAAACTCTTAACATTCTTATTTGAACTTTTCTATAATTTTCTCGCTATATATTTCATACTTTGAAATTAGGTCAATTAAACATATAGCTTACATATCACTCGTTATATCTTTTTCCTGTATTTCTTCAATTGAATCCAGACTATCCTGTTTAACTTTAGTTGGTGATTTACTCATAAAATCATAAACCATTAGAATTTTCAACAATTCATGAAAATCTTTTCTTCGTGTAATCCTATTATTTGGAACGATCGTAAGTACTGAATATATTGAATAAACTGTCGGCACACTTATTATAATTAGAGCAATACTAAAGCTAATGACTTCTCCTAATACCCCCTTTGGCGCCTCTCCAGTTAATCCTTTAGCTGCTTCTCCAATGCCTGTAAAAATGCCAAGTGCAATTAATGTATTTAATATTGCAAATATCTTTAGTTTTCTAATTTTATAAATAATGCCTCCGGTTTGATCTCGTAATTCAGAAACCACATCAATATTATATATTTTTCTCTCATTCAAAATATCTCTCAAAATTTTAATCTTATTTTCATACGACTTCAAGTCAGGCTCATACTTATAGATATACGGAGAGTAAATTAATAGAAAAGATAATGTGCCATAAGCAAATAATGTAATAAACTCCTTAGTGGATATAATCTTAAATGGATATAGAGTAAAGATTGCAATAATCAACACAATATACACCATTAATGTCAGGAATGGCAAAATGTTTTCTCTTTTAACCCCTACTTTAACAACTTTCTTAATAGTTTCAATTTTACTTAACTTTGGTTCATATTTATCATTAAATCTTTTCTTATATTCGTCATATATTGAAAGAATCCATCCTTTATAGCCCATCAAATCGTCTCCTTAGTTAAACTTCTAATTATTCCTTTATTCTTCATAATATGTCAAATTCCTTCTGAAAATAATAAAAATAAATACTTCTGTTTATCCTTCTAAATTAGAAGTAAAGACTTAAAGCGTATCCTCAGTTTTTAAAACCTGCCAACGTTGGCAACTTTGCATAGCACTATCAATTCTGACTAATTAGATCAGCTCACATTGTTGTATTTGAAATGGATAAGTTCAGTTATTAATCCCCTTAACTAATAGCTTAATAGTTAAAAATCACAATTTCCTGTAGTTCTTAAAATATATAATAAAAATGTACTCATATTAATAAAATTATTAAAAGAAAAAACCTAAGAATATATTTAATCCAATATAGGATTCGCTATATTCCCAGGTTCTTATAATTATTTTAACTTTCCACTATAAAGGTAATGCATTTTTGCAGCTTTTCTTTAAAAACATACTTTCGTTCCCACTTCAATGTAATACTCACATTTCTCTTTCCAGTTCCATAATAATCTTATAAGATTTAAACAAATTGGCATAGAACTCATTATAAAAATTGCTATCATGTACTCTGTCTTCTTGGCTCTTTTCGTTTTCAAACATAAACATCTCATTGGCCATATTATGTTTATCTAAAGCTACTAGTAGCTTTTCGAATGTATTATTCAAAACATTTTTATTATTTATTTGCCTTTTTATATCAATCTGTCTATGCGTAAACTCATGTATGATTACTCGTGCATATGCTAACTTCAAAGTCATTGGAACATACTCCATATTTTTGTCTTTAAATGCCTTTGGCCCAAATCTCTTAAAATTTTCATATATAAGGTTAGTATTGATAAATATATAGCTTGTGCCTGCTATGTGAAAATGAAAGCCATATACATTACAATTTGATATATACTTTTTAATATGATCTGGATAGTTTTCAGCGTCCTCAGACATCAATAATTCGGCTTTTAAGTTTAACGCTTTGGATATTCTATTGAATAGTCCCTTTATATAGTTTGCTTTTAATCTTTTACACTTCATGGCAACATTACCTATAATATTTTCGCTAATATAGCATTAGCTTTTTCATTAGCAATTTGATTTATATTGTTATCAGTGAAGTACTGATACATACCGTCATGTGCTGTAATATGTTCAGGATTTAGTTCACCAGGTTCACTGAACTCCATATTCAACAGATATTCTGCAACCGGCTTGAAATTATCAGTTAATCCACCATTATTCATGTATTCTCTTTGAATATTGCTCATATTATAAGGACCTACATTCGCTAAGTCCAAGAGCAGCTTATTCATGTCTGCAATTACACTAGTTGCAATCTTTGAACATTCTCTATACAAGCCATGGAGTACACGTGCTTGAATAATATTATCTGTGATTACCTCCTTTGCTTTTTCAATTTCCTTTTTACAATTAAATATTATAGATTGTCTTAGATCTTTCGAAATTACATCTTTCTTTCTATTTAACAAATCTAATTTAAGAGATAATTCTCTTATTGCTGCATCATTATCAGAATTACCTTCTTGAAAAGGATCTTCCATAATTTTTTTAGAAATCTCAGCATTTAATTTTTCTATCTCTAAATCTAAATCCCCCTTAATGGCTTTTGATCTAGATTTAAGACCATCAACTCTATTTTTAAAATTTTCCGCTAAATCAATAGCTTCTTTACGTGAATTTTCGTACTTTGTTATTTGGTCATCTATCTTCTTTTTCAGAATATCTATTCTTTTTATTTGTTCATTTAGCATCTAAACACCTCTCACTATATTTTTATTATTTGTCATTAATCGTTGTAGCGACTTAATTTACTGGATTTTTGTGTCCTCTTTCAAACTACCAAAATACCAACGAAAAAAATTTTTTATACTCGGACGAATATCGGGATTCGCTCGACCCGCATAACCCCCGCCCCCCTAGAAAGGACCCGTTAATATCAAAAGCTATAATATTTTAAACTCTCTAAGGACTTTATTTATTTTTTCTATATCATATACATCTAAGGATAATGTTTCTGACTTCTTGTCATGTATCCTTAATCCTCTATTTACTGATTCTTGCCAGCTTGTCATACAATCCAGAAGATATAAATTATCAATGGTTTTATCATCCAACTCATTCAATCCATAAGTTCCAAATTCCATTTCTTCTATACTTCTCATGAGATGATTAAGTCTATTTCCTAGAGTTCTCAATGCCTTTACATCTCTTTTTTTATCCATATATTCCTTAACCTCCAATGCTCTTCAGGTAGATTGTGTATTATTGGTGAAACTACCTGTAAATCTTTATATTTCAACGCATTCATGCTATTTGATTTTTATTAATGATACACAGGCTTATAGAGTTGCATTTAATAAAAATAGCATCCTTTTAATATCTCAATCGTTTTATTGACTCATTTATTTTTTCCTGCTCTAATCCAATGTATCTCAGTGTTTCAGACTGGCTAGTATGATTTAAAGCCTTTTGCACTTGTGTAATATCCTTAGTTAGTTGATAAAGATGTAATCCAAATGTCTTCCGTAGGGTGTGTGTACCTATGTGTTTTATATTGTACTTTTCTGCTGCTTCTCTTAGTACCTTATATGCTTGTCCTCGGGTTATCGGTTTGTTTTCTCCTTTCCTGGATTTTATTAAATATTCGTGAGGGTCCCTTCCTTCAACATATTTCTTTAATGCGTTCATAAGCTCTGGGTTTAATTCAAGTCTATTTGACTTTTTTGTTTTGTTGTCCCTTGAATCTAATTCCTTTTTATCTTTTACATCCTCTATCCGAAGCTTTAAAATGTCTCCTATACGTAACCCAGTATATATTCCCATTAGAAATAAAATATAATCACGCTCACTCTTGCCTTTTAGAGAATTAATAATATCCCTTATTATTTCTCTATCTCTTATTGGCTCAACTATATTCGTATTCATCACCTCCCATCTTAAAAAAATAATTACTTTTTAACTTTGTTTTCCCAATATCTTGCTTGAGCTGCTTTTACTTTGTCCTTGTTCTTTGCTCTCCATTGTTTCATGTATTCATTTCTTGCCTTTTTTGCTTCATCATTCAACATTAATCCTCCTTTACAGTAAAATAAAAAGACCCAGGAACACATCAACCCTATTTAAAGAGTTAAATATATTCCCGGGCCCTTAACATTCGTTAGAGCTTCCGCATAGAAATGCGGGGTACTATTAGTATTAATTTATCTTTATATTTATTTTATCATAATACTATTCTTAAATCTAGTGTTTTCAATATTTATATGTTTTTTTAAATTTACTTTAAAAATCATTGACACGTGTAATTAATACGTGTTATAATATATTTGTAAGGAGGAGGGATGATGAAACCAAGAGAACTACTTAAGCTACTAAATAATGAAGGATGGCTTTTAAAAAATCAAGTTGGTTCACATATCCAACTAATACATCCTAACAAACCTGGTAAAGTGACAATACCAAATCATAATAAAGACTTAAAACCAGGTACATTGAACTCTATCTTAAAGCAAGCAGGGCTTAAATAAGCCCTCTTGCAAAGGATTTATATAAATTAAATGACCTTATAAAAATTAATAAAAAGGAGGACCTTATAAAAATGGATAAATATATTTATTCTGCTATATTTGAACCCTGTGAAAGTATAGGATATACTATAACATTCCCAGACTTACCAGGATGCATAACAGAAGGTGATACCTTAACGGAAGCACTCTCAATGGCTAAAGAAGCACTAGAACTTCATTTATATGGTATGGAAGAAGATGCAGATGTAATTCCGATACCTACTGCACCTGAAAAAATCGAAGTTGATCCTGGTTGCTTTGTAGTACCTATAGAAGCATATATGCCTTTAATACGCGAGGAAATGGCAAATAAAACAGTTAAAAAAACCTTAACTATACCTAACTGGCTTAACAAAGTTGCTGAAGAGAAAAACGTTAACTTTTCACAAATACTACAACTTGCTTTAAAAAACCATTTAGGAATACGAGAAATTAATAAATAATAATAAAAAGGTTGCTAATCTAGCAGCCTTTTTCATTTCACTTATATATTATCTGAAATTCTATAACATAATACATATATTTTCCAAGTATATCTTTATCCCGCAAATACAAAATTAATAGTACAATCTTTAAAATAAGTGTTCATTATAGTTTTTACTTCTATACATGTAAATTCCGTTTTGCCATTAATTCTATTGCTTATGGCTCTTCTACTTTTGCCTAGCAATATTGCTAAATCGTCTTTGCTTATATCTCTCGCATACATTTCTGCTATTAATCTTCTATACTTCATATTAACTTCCCCTTTTCCTTCGATATTGCAAATACCCAAATGTTTGAAGTCTATGTTAAACTAATATAATTTTTATTATTTTTAGTACCGGTAGTAGTTGCCTTTCAAACAATTCATAAATAGTTATCTTTTACAAAATTCCCCTTGAATTTTTATTCAAAAGGAAGTAAACTGAAATTGCGAGTTTGCGGCTTACTTCCTAAGTAGGCTGTTTTTTATTTTTGATATAAATCTATGCGAATACTTTTATGTTCCCTTTTTACTTTCCCATTGCAAACTTTTTTTACTTTGAATCCCTCAAACTTGTCCATATACTCAATTAGTCTTTCCTTTGTTTCATCTGTCAAGTATGAAAATGTTACTCTTACTATTTCCATATATATGTACCTCCTATAAACCTTTCTTTTTCAGCTCTATGAGTTTCTTTAGCTTAAAAAATACTTCCTGAATTTCATCTTCACTTAATTGACTACTTTGCAGTAGATCATTAATCTTGTTTCCTAACTGGTTAATATTCCTTTTTCTTTTTTCTCTTTCAATTTGTTTCCCTACTATAATTCCATAGTTAAAACAATCTGTAGCAGTAGAAACTATATTACTTTTAGCTCTTTGAATTTTTCTTTTCTCATTAATTATCTTAGCTATATCTTCAAGATAATCTATTAAAATTAATTGTTGAGGTAATATCTTCAATATGTTTTTATTATCCATTAGTCAAACACTCCTCTTATAAATGATTATTGTTTATCGGCTTCCTACTTCTCAGCCAGTAATTCAAGAATAGATCTTACACCTTGTTTAAATGCATATTTATAAGCCTCACTACAATGTACATTTTCTCTATGATTTATCCGATTTTCCAATTCGAAAAAAAGTTTATGATTATCCTTCGGCAACAATGCCTTTAACTCTGCCATTGCTTGCGCCGCTCTTTGATCAGCTTCCCTGCAGCAGGCGTTATTTGCTAAAATTTTGTTTGATTCCTCAATGAAAGTCCAATACAGTTCATTAGCCATATCATCCATTAACATTTTAATTCAACCTCCTCTGGTTTACCCAAGTAACCAAGTATCTCTCCTACAGAGTCCTTGATAATATAACACCATTCAAACTTTTGAATTATATTGCCTGGTCTTGATACCTTCTTTACTGAAGTATCTGTCCATATCACTAATTCACCTGTATTTTCTGCAAATTTAATCTTAACAGCTCCATCTTCACTAACCATTTTCCTGATACTTATTTTTATTAATAAGTCAGACTTATAAAAATAGTAATATCCTTCTCCAATATTTTCGCTGAAAAGCTTTTGCCTATCTGTACAAGGTTTAACCCCTACTGAGCACTTATTACATAGTATTCTACCGTCATGAGCTGTAAAATGTACCCTGGGTACTGTTTGACTACATTCATAACAACTATACATAAATTAGCTCCTTCCATTCTTTCACGTTTATAATTCCTCCTAATCAAATATGAAGCTTCCTTGCTCAACTTCCATCAATTCTATACCTTTTGTATATCCATACTCCTTATTTAGTTCACTATCACTGAAATAAAACCTACGTCTATCTCTATTGAAACTAAGATTTACATAAAACTCACTACTCCCCTTGGGTCTATCTTTCATTACTTTGATGATGCAATCTTTAACACCCAAAGGATTTTTCGATCTTTGATCCTTCTTACGTTCTTCATCAGTAACTCTTTTAATTGCCATCACATAATCAGCTAGATTGGTGATATCTCCAGTTCCTGCTATATCAAACTTATTTATTCTATTTTCACTGCCTTGCTGAGGCTTTCTCGGATGAACCACTAAATGAACAATGGAATTGTATTTACGGGCAAATTCCTTCAACTTGTTAACAAAATTCTTCTGAGCAAGTAGCTCATTATTGTAGCTTTCTTCAATTTCTATCTTCATCAAATTATCAATAACAAATACTCTTACACCTTTTGCCATCGCCATATATTCCATATCCTTAAGAAGCTGCTTACCTGAGTTTGTAATACTATCATCAGTATAAGTATAAAATTTATTGCAAAGCCATTTATCTATAAACTTAATTCCAATATCACCAATAACCCTGTATTTTCGACCATAATAATCCCTTGTGACAAAATGTTCATCTATGGCCAATGTCGGATAAAGCCAGCTCTTAAGGTTGCTATTGGTTAATTCTGGACTGAAAGCAAATACTTTATATCCTTGCGATATACTTTCTGCAATGCACATTTGATTGATCAAGGTACTTTTACCATTACCATTATAACCGGTGATTACATTCAAACTCCCCATGATAAACCCTAAAATATTGTTATCAATTTGACTGAAGCCTGTCCTTATCTTTTCGACTTCATGAATATTTATTAGCTTAACTTTATCAAGGGTTATAAGTGTATTATCGAAATTCATTCTAGACTTGAGACTTTCAATTTTTTCAGCCTGTGATTTTATATATGCTCCAAGGTCTTCTATCTCTCCTTCTTGAACCTCTTTTGCTAGCTGAAAATATTCCCTGTTTATAGCCATATTCATCAAGATACTTATATGAGCCTTTAGATTAATACTGATAGCCCCTGATAACAATTCAGCCAAATATGATATTGAAATGCCTTTATTTTCATTTGCTACCAACACAATATCTATTGCTCTATGTTTCGAATATGTATTTATAAAAGCCTCATATATTTCCTGATGATTGGGGTTATAAAAATCCTTTTTTACAACCCCATTTAAGAGAAGTTGCTCTAAACTGCTTGAATTTATAAGACAATCACCTAATATTGCACGCTCTATTTCCAAATCAAATCTTTTTTCTGCTGCCATTACAGAAGCTCCTCCATCGTCCTTGTTTTTATCTCAACTCTGAAAATGTCAGCCATAGAAGGTGGAAAGCTACAGTTTTTCAAGACATAATCTATTCTCTCATCAAATTCATCCTCACTCATTCCCTTCATATATTCAAACCATTGCAATGCTTTATCCTTTGTCATCTTAAAGCCCTTTTCCCCGAATTCTAATTTTAATTTTTCTATACCATTAAAGAACTTATCTTTATTTAGCATCACTTAAAATCTCCAATCTTCGCTATTTGAGTTTTTACTTTTACCGTTTTGCCACCGAATATAATTTTCATAGGTTGTCCCATTATCTAAGAATAATACTAGTTGGCTTATCCCTGTATCCTTCTGCTTTCTTGTGAGAAATTCTACCAATGTCCACTTGTAATTAAAATAGAATTTGCTATGAAGTATCTCGCAATAATTATCGATAGCCTTTTTAATATCATCTTCATTTATTGGTTTACCTTCCACTCTTATTTTTAATGATTTATTTATGGCCTTTTCAATGTCCTTTGTTAATTCTCTATGCTTTTTTATCCCTTTACTATTCCAGTGTTCAAAAATCGAACTATATATATATTTATTAGTATTATTTATATTAGTATTATTAAGTGTGTGATTTTCCGCTAACGGGGAATCCGTTAACGGTAAATCCGCTAGTGGAAAATTAACTAACGGGTTAACATCCGATTTTTCATTGCTTATTACCGTTATTTGATTTTCTGTTATCGGTAAATCCGTTAACGGTTTTCCTAATATCGGTGATTCGCTGAAAATATATAATATACTTCTAAATACTCCTCTACTGTTCTTCTCCTGGTATCTTCTTAGGTATCCGTAATCTATTAGCTCTTTGAGATAGCGCTTTACCTTTGATAATTTATCCAAATCTGTTATAAAGTAATTTTCCCCATTAAATACCCAGTTATCACAGTGAGTTAATACGTAGGCCATCAAACCTCTCGCACCATAGCTTAGCCTGTTGTCACTTAGCAGATCATTTAATATCTGAGTGAAATTTTCTTTGTGTTCTGCCCTTTTTATTGGCACGCTATCACCTGCTTACGCTCTTTCTATGTATTCTTGCTACACTCATCATTTGATTACCTTATACCACATTGGTCGTCACTCCATGCCTGAAGTAAATTCTTGTTTACAAAGAATTTCGAACCCATTCGAAATGCTGGAAAATCTTTTCTCTTCAGCAGATCCTCATACATTCGATTCCTACCTACACCTAAAATCTGCATAGCCTCTATCGGGCTAATTAATATTGTTTCACCCGAGGCATTATTTTGCTTACCTAAGCAAGCCCTTTTTACCATCTTTAATTCCTCCCATCCTTCATTTTTCTACTTTTTCCACAATCACGTTTGAATTTAGTATCTAAGCCATTCATTAATTTAAAAGTTCTCAAATAGTTATAAACGTATTACGCTTTGAATTTTCATTTTTCAAATCCAGTTAAATAGACACTTTCTCAACTCTACTTTTTCCACATACTACCCTATTCTTGTTCGGACATTCTGCATGTATTTTTTCTTATTCTTTCTTGTCATCTTCTTACCACATTCGGAACAATATCGAGTATTTTGGGCCTTGCTTGTAAAAATCTGATTGCACATCTCACACCTCTTAATGAAACCTTCTCTGACAATCTCAGAGTAAAGCCGTTCATTTAAAGGTAAAACCGATTTTTTAAAGTAACTGCACAAATCTGTTTTGAGATTCAGCTGACTGCAACTTCCACCTGATTCAATGCATATACCTTGCATGTAATTTGTACATTCATTTGTAACTAGCTTTTTCACTACCTTAAATTGCTTGCACGTAAACTCTAACAATTAAATCACCTTCAAAAAGTTTTTTTTCTGGCATTGCACCAGATTTACGTAATACCTTGGCTGTCATGTTGATATGTGCTAAAAGCCGATAGGCTCATACGTTACTATTTTGTGATTATTAGTTCTTCCACAGTAACATTTAAGGCTTTTGCAAGTAGTCCTATAGTCTTTGGCGTGGCTTTCCTTTTCCCATGAACAATATTAGTTATTGTTGTCCTTGGCATTTCAGCCTTTTGCGCTAACTCATTAGTGTTAAGGCACGCTTTTGCTTGCATTAAGAGAAGTTTTTTAATATCAAGTTCCAACATTCGTTTGAGCTCCCTCCTTTTATCACACATTTGTGTGATTTAGTTTATATTTCTATTATAGTCATACATTTGTTAGATTTCAATACCATTTTAAAATTTTTTCAATAAAAAGTTTACATTTGTGTGATTTAGTTTATAATTAGATTATGGAGGTGTTTTATGAATATTGGAGATAAAATTAAGGATTTAAGAAACTATAAAGGATTGACTCAGGAGCAGTTAGCCGAAAAAAGTGGTCTTTCAAAAAATGCAATATGGAATTACGAGACTGGAAGAAGAAAACCAAATACTGATATATTAAAAAAAATAGCTAGTGGACTAGAAGTAAGTATTGAAACCTTTTTTAATAATAATTCAACTTCAAAACTAACTAGTGCTGAAGAATTAATGGATAAATTTAATATAGATAAATCTTTTACAGAATTATCCGAACTTTCTAATTTAAGTATCAGTAAAATAGATAATATCTTTTCGCCATACAAAAAAGGATATACTGATGATGATATAAAAACATTAGGGAAAGCATTAAAATTATCAAATGACCAAATAGATGAATGGCTTGTATTTAATGCTAAAAAACCATATGAGAATCGAAACGAAGTTGAATTCAATTACTGGCTTCACTGCATTGTTAATTATCCTTGTCATACAGTTAATGGAGTAGATATTTCAGAATTAAAAATAGCAGAACTTAAACAGCTTATAAAGGAACTTGATTATCGATTCAAGCTGAAATTAGACGAAATTTCTCATAAATAATAAATATAAATCTAGTCTGATAGAAGAAAACTAATTAAGATATGGTTTTAAAATCATATCTCAATAGAAAGGAGGATATCATGGCTAAAACCAATTATAGAAAAAGAGTTATAAACGAAAAAGAGTATTATTTTTATAGACTAAGACATAAAAATCTCTCTAAACCTAAAGACATGTATGCTCCTACAGTTAAAGAGCTTGATGCAAAGATAAAGGCCGTCGTTAATGAACTCGATAATAATATAACTTCTAACAAAGAGTATTTCGGAGCACTTTTTAAAGATTGGTTATACAATACCCATTTAGTAAATAAAAAACCATCAACAAAAGAAAGATATGATAGTATCTACCGGAATTATATAGAAAACAGCAGCATTTTCAATATAAAACTGAAGGATCTTTGCCCTTCACACATACAGGACTACTATAATTCTTTAGCATCTAGAGGAAAAAGCATAGCTGCTATAAATAACCTTCATAAACTCATCACTCCATGCATACGCTATGCATATGATAGCAATAGGATTTTAAAGGATTTCTCCAGGGCAATAGTGGTCCCCAAGGAGAAAGAATCTGATAAGTTGACTAAAGAAACAGAGGTAAAACCATTTAGTGTTGATGATCAGCTAAAATTCATTGAGTCTATTCAAGGTGATGAGGATGAAATGTTATATATTGCTGCCCTTGACTCTGGATTAAGGCAAGGAGAATTATTTGCCCTGACATGGAAGGATATTGACTTTGATAACCGTCTAATTAAGGTTGATAAGGCTTTTAAAATTGTAAAAAACATTGACACTGGAAAGTATGAAGAGGTTTTACAAACGCCCAAGACTGGTTATGGTGTAAGAACAGTACCAATTCCGGAGCACTTAGTAAATAAGTTAAAGAAACATGAAGTACAGCAAAAAATTCTTCGTGTTAAAATGGGTAATCTGTACCATGATAATAAATTAGTCTTCAGTAACATTTATGGAGGTTATCTGGATAGCAGCAATGTCCGCAAGCGGTTAAAGAAACTTTTGAAAAGAATAGGATTACAGGACAGAGCCTTTCATGATCTGCGGCATACATATGCCACAAGGCTATTCGAATTAGGTGAGGAGCCAAAGACAGTGCAAAAACTATTAGGCCATAGCAGCGTATCTATTACATTAGATACTTATACTCATGTTTTGGATAGCTTAAAGAAAAAAGCAGTTAGTAAATTAGATTCTTTATATAATCCGGTGGGGGTAAAATAACCCTCTTTTTCTTTGCAAAAAATCTATAAGGGGTAAAATCAAGGGTAAAACACTAATCATTTGCAAAAACAAAAACCTCACAAACTCACTGTTTGTAAGGCTTACATGGTGCGGCGGAGAGGATTCGAACCCCCGACCAACTGGTTCGTAGCCAGCTACTCTATCCAACTGAGCTACCACCGCATAATTAACATAAATAATATTAGCATAACACTATGAAAAATGCAAATTTTTTTGCGCGGAAAGAATAGCACATTTGTTTTTAAATGTGCTACAATTCCACATTATATATATCTGAAAACTCAATGCATACCT
>JAEZDX010000351.1 GCA_023417975.1 Bacillota bacterium | reverse complement strand
AAAAGACAGCCAATCCCGTTGAAACACTGCTTTTTCTTCTTATAAATATACCAATCAAGCTTCCCAGTCCACGAAACAACATAAAAGTTCCGCTTATTCCTAGAACATTTATTAATGCAACCAGCATTGGGTCAAGAGTATGCAAATAGACAAGTGCCAATACATAAGCAGTGTAAAGCAAAACTGCTCCAAACAGTAAAATAGCCCAGCCCCATGAAGGTGAAAGAATCTTTTGTACTTTATATTTTTGTTCATACATCAAATCCACAGGCTCCTTACAGCTCATTCTTAAACTAAGAATAGCCATTGCAAACAGTTGTACCAGCATGAAGCCGAATATGGTTAAGCCCAGTGCCTGCCAAGAAATCCGAAACCGGTGTCCGATAATCCCCATTCCTATAAGTCTGGAAGTTGCCAGACTAATTAATTCTGTTAAAAATAAAGCACCGGGAACCCCAATAAGCAAAGCTATTAATCCATTCCATAAGGTTTCTCCCATGATCATTGCAAATAAATTACTGCTTTTCATTCCCATCATCAAATATGTTCCAAATTCATGACTACGTCGTTGTAATTGATATCTGCTTGCAAAGTAAACTAAAAAAAACACAAAAAACAGTGACATGGCATAGAGTACGGGAAGCATTAACATAAGCTTGGAAACAGCATAACTCTCAATGGTCTTTAGATATATCATAACATCTTGCTCACCTAGAGAAAGAATCACATAAAATGCAGCGACAGAAATAACAAGTGAGGCAAAATACACCCCATTTTCTCTTCGGATCTTGCCGCTATTTCGTACTATAAAATTAAAGAACATTATTGCTTCCTCCTCCCAACTGCGCCATAACTGTTAAGATACGCTCATAGTATGAATTTCTGTTCTCTCCGGGTACTTTCTTTCGAAGTTCATGAAAAATCACACCATCCTGGATAAATAGTATTCTTGAACAAAAGCTTGCAGCATTGGGATCGTGTGTAACCATCAAAATAGTTGCTTTATCTGTTTCATTTATAAAGCATAGCTTTTCCATCAATATTTTTGCATTTTTTGTATCCAGTGAACCTGTAGGCTCATCTGCCAATACTATGCTTGGATTGGAAATTAATGCTCTTGCCGCCGCAGTTCTCTGCTTCTCGCCTCCTGACATTTGAGAAGGAAATTTATCTAGCAAATCCTCTATGTCAAATTGCTTAGCTAACTTTTGAAGCTGCTGTTCTGCTATCTTGAAGCTCTCACCATGTATGAATAAGGGCATAAGTATATTTTCTCTTATAGTTAAGTTATCAAGCAGTTCGAACTCTTGAAACAAATATCCGATTTTCTTTCCCCGATATTTTGCAAGCTTAGAACCCCTAAACGAAGAAATACTCTTTCCATCCAATAAGACTTTTCCGGAAGTGGGCTTTAGCATAGTTGCAATGCAATTAAGCAATGTTGTCTTTCCCGATCCACTGGCACCCATAATCCCGAGAAATTCTCCGGCAAGAACGTCAAAAGAAATTCCCTTTAAGGCAGCAGTTTCATTTTGTCCTTGCCCATATAACTTATACACTTCCTGCACTTGAAGCAGTTTATCCGAAATTTTCATATCATATCCTCCCTACTTTCTGTGTATAATTACAATACAACAAAACCTTATAAACTAACACTTACAGTTGTTGTAAGGCTCCTAGCGAGAGTTCGATACGCTATTTATCAAAATTATAAAATAAGTCGTTATTAAATACAATTATTTAATAGCGACTTATTCTAACAAAACTATTTTATTATATTTTTTCTCCACTTACTGTTGATCTTTTTTATTTTATCCAAAGAACACTTTGGTTTTCTATCATAAGTTAAAAGTCCGTTAACTTCTTGCTCCACATCCGTAAGCTGAGTATAGCAGAAACCGTAAATTACATCTGAAGCCAGCACCGCATCAACTACTCTTTCGTAGTCGCTCAAGAATTCTTCCTCAGTTGCAGCAAGAGTGTATCCCCATCCGTTAGGACTCTTAGTATCATACGCAATTCCTCCAAACTCAGTTAAAAGAATAGGTTCACCTTCATTTTTAAAGCCTTCTGCGTAAACTTTTCTTCCCGCAGACTTGGAAGCCAATATGTCTTCTTTTGTTTTCAAAGATTCAACAAAGTAATTGTATTTATCCCTCTGTTCCTGAGTTCCATGATTGTAATTATGAACTGCACATATATCGGTTTTAGTCAGCTCCCAGCCGTCATTGGATACAACTAGCCTCGTATTATCTAATGAATGAAGTAAATAATACAGTGCTAAAGAATGACTTTGCTGTATCTTATCGCTTCCGATCATAGGCACACCCCAGCTTTCATTCAAAGGAACCCATGTAACTATACACGGATGATTGTAATCTCTATTAACAATCTCCATCCATTCTCTTGTCAGCCTTTCTGCCGCTGCATTGCTATATTCAGTACTGCCGGCCATTTCTCCCCAAACTAAATATCCAAGCTTATCTGCCCAATATAAAAACCTGGGGTCCTCTACCTTTTGATGCTTTCTGCAGCCATTAAAGCCCATTTCCTTTGATAGTTTTATATCCTTAATAAAATCCTCATCTTCAGGAGCAGTTAACAATCCTTTTATCCAATAGCCTTGATCCAAAACCAATTTTTGATAATAGGGTCTATTATTTAAATATACAATTCCGTTTTCAATATGCACCTTTCTCATTCCAAAGTAAGTATCAATTTTATCATATGTTTCACAATCCTTAAAAAGCTTTATATTGACGTCAAACAAATTCGGTTCTTCAGGAGTCCAACACCATCCGGTATTATGGTTAAAAGTTCTGAATATTTTCTTATTGAATATATCTACTGTTTTAATATTATATTTTTCAATTACTGCTGAAGTTTCCAATGCTACAACTTCACCTTTAAACTTAATCTCTATTGCAGCTTGTAAACCTTCCAAAAGCTTGGACGATTCAAACTCAACTGTCACATTTCCTTTATCTATATCTGGCGTAAATCTTATGTACTGAAAATTGATGTCATTCACAGGCTCAAGCCATACTGTCTGCCAAATACCCGTAGTTCTTGTATACCAAATGGATTCGGATTTTTCCTGCCAAAATTGTTTTCCTCGCGGTATAGTTTCATCTGTTGAAGGATCTTCAACATACATTGTTATATCTTCCTCTTCCAAGTTAAGATAATCCGTTATATCAAAAGTAAAACCAACATTTCCACCTTCATGCTCACCAACCATTTCTCCGTTTATAAATATCTTGCATCTGTAATCTACAGCACCAAAGTTTAAAATCACTCTTTTTTCAGCCCATTCATCGGGAATTCGAACTTTTCTTTTATACCAAACGTAATCGTGAAAGCTTGTATCATTAATTCCGCTTAAAACTGTCTGAAAAGCAAAAGGCACATTTATTTTCATTGAATACTTTCTTGATGGCTTTTGCCACTTTTCTTTTAATCCAACATTATTGTCATCAAATTCAAAATCCCATTCTCCATTAAGATTCATCCACTGAGCTCTCACAAGATTCGGCCTCGGATATTCCTGTCTATACATGTAACCATCTCCCTCAAATAAAATTATTACACATCTTTTATGTTTTATTTCAATATTTTTGTTTGTTTTATTATACTATAGAACTTTTTTTGTTTATAGTCAACATTATTCTTGTATTAATTCATTTATTACATTTTAAAAAAACCTCAACAGATTTAATAATCCATTGAGGTTTTCAGTTAATAATCTATTCGCATAACAATATTTTGTTCATAATCTCCAAACTTTTCTCCGAATAAGTTTATCCCACCTTTGTTAATTGCATCATCCTTTACCTCTATTCTTAAAGAAATATAATCGCTATTTTCCAAATTCAAGCTATCTATACAAACATCCGAAAGCTTATTTTCATCAATATATGTTCCTTCCTTATATACTCTCCAAGTTTTCAAAATTCCATATTGAGTGTTGCTATCCGGCCACCATAGAGGATTAAGCCTTCCTCTTCTTCCTCCTAAATCTCCAGGAGACGTCCAAGTACCAAGTTCAATACCATTAATAGAAACCGTTATATCAGAAGGCCAATTATTCCGATAATTAGGTGCTTCCGAACAAAGCTCCATAGACACTTCAAGTCCTTTAGCCTTAGTACCTTCAAATAAGCTGTTTGAAAATCTATATTCTACATAGCCTTTATGAAACCACAGCAGCTGAGCCTCATGTCGCATGGGAGTATAAAACTCTTTAGGATAATCTTCTCCAATAATATATCCCTTATCACTTACCATTCCGCAGGTTGGAAAAACTTTAAAATCATAATAATTTCCTATAGGCATATTCACATAGAAGTAATTGTCTTTGCCTTTATACTCATTTAAAAACAAGTCAATCTCTATGGCATCTGTCACTTTACTGCACACCTTCATAGATCCTCTTACTCCCGGCTGCAACTCGGACTGAATAAGTCCGGCTTCCTCCAGCATTTTTATATTCACAGCCACCGTAGAAGGCGCAATTTTCAAATTTTCAGCTATTTCATTTACATTAAAGCTGTTTATATTTAACAGCTTTATAATTTCAAGTCGCACTTCCGAGCCAAGAGCTTTAGTTATCTTTGCCAGTTTATCGATATCATTTAAATTTAATTTCAATTGTTTATTCATAATTATTAATTCCTTCTTAATATTTTACATTATTTTTGTTTTGCTACATGTTTTATGTTTTTATAATATAATATAAATTACTTATATATTAACATAAAAGTTACTCGTTTAAAATAATATTACTTTATTACTTTAAAAAGCCTAATTTTCTACATCACATATTTCAATTATTCATATACCTTTAACTTTCCGTAAAGTATAGTATAATAATGATGTGTAGCATAACAGCAGCAAGTTCAAATACTAAATTATAGTTGATAAAGGAGTATACTATCATGGAAATACGTATTCAAAATGTAATAGATGAACTGACAACACCCTTTGTACCAATTGAAAACACTGTTGATAAATTGGATTTTGGAAATACTGATACAATTGTCACCGGTATCGCTACAACCTTTCTGGCAACCCAAGAAGTTATAGAAAAAGCTATGTCATTAGGTATCAACTTAATAATTTCACACGAAGGCATATTTTATAGTCACAGAGCAAACCCAAAAATAACAGAGGGCAACGGTGTGTACGAAAAAAAGTACCAAACAATCGAAGACAGTAAAATGGCTATATTTCGCTATCATGATTATACACACAGGTATACACCCGATGTAATTACTGCGGGCTTGCTAAAGGAGCTTGGCTGGGAAGCTTATGAAACAGAAAATAAGCAGATTGCATCCATCTTGGAAATTCCTGAAATCACAGTGCAAGCTGCTGTCGCTCATATAAAAAAGCAACTTGGTATCTCAAATCTTCGTTTAGTTGGTGATTTGACAATGCCCTGCAGAAGAGTTGGCGTATTAGTAGGATATAGAGGCAGCGGCGAAACCGTTATTCCTATTATTGAAAAAGAAAATCTGGATTTGGTAATTTACGGAGAGGGTCCAGAATGGGAAACTCCTGAATACATAAGAGATGCTATCCGCCAAGGAAAAAACAGAGCATTAATTGTGCTTGGACATGCGGAAAGCGAAGCGTATGCTATGAACTTATTAGCTATGCAGCTGCAAGATAAATTTCCAAGTGTGCCTGTGAGCTTTATAGCCCAGCCACCAATTTTTAATATGCTATAACTAAAATAAGAGTTAAATAACCTGCAATTTGTACGGTTATTTAACTCTTATTCAATTGTCCGTTTACTCCCCACGGCATACTCGCAAGCCTTGGTCAGGCCCCTTGCCGTTTGCCTCATACTTACCCCTGAATGACAACTCACAGCAACGAACATCTCCTATCCAACCTCCACCCTTGCAAACCTTTAGGGAACCGCTATTACTCTCTATTTCTCCATACCAATTCCAGCACCATTCCCTTACATTACCTGACATATCATAAAAACCTAACTCATTGCCTTTCTTAGTGCCTTTAACTTTTGTCTTATTATTATTATTTTGTATAGCTGGCCAGTTCCAATCTTCAGTTAAGTATTTGTTTCCGGCATTTCTCCAATACCATGACACTTCATCTGCATTATTACTTCCGCTGTATGTATAGTTGTTACTCTTCTGTCCTCCGCCGGCAGCATATTCCCATTCGGCTTCTGTAGGCAATCTATATCCATTGGTGCCAGTATTTATTGTAACTACCCATTTTATATCGTCGGTATCGCTGTTGTTATTGGGATCTTTTTTGCTCTTGTCTATTTTATAATACGGCTTTAAGCCTTCTTTTACGCTTCTCTTATTGCAATATTCAATGCAATCATACCAGCTTACCATTTCAACCGGCAGATTTTCGCCTTTGAATTGTGATGGATTACTCCCCATTACCTGTACCCATTCTTTTTGAGTCACTTCATATTTACCCATATAGAAGTTCAATAATGTTATACTTTTACCATTATAATTGGATTTTGAATTAATAAATGTACCGCCCTTTACAAATATAAGGCCGTCTGAGTTGCCATCCTTTTGTTTAGTACAAGCAGCTGTAGAAATCATCACCGCTGCCAAAAGAAATATTAAAAGCTTTCTCATTGATATAGCTCCTTAAAAAGGTTATATTCAGGCAATATGTTGGTAGGTATTCTTATTTTATATTTATAAATTAATAACCTATTGGCAGTTAACCTTCTACCACACCGTTACGTTAGCACTACCGCTGCTTTGATACCCCTCAACGCACAATGCTTCGTATGACCAACTGCTTCCCAAATTCATTCCTTTGCTTCTCCATGCGTTAACATGATTGCTAAAAGTTATGGCATTGTTAGCACCTGTAGGTCTCTTTGACTGCCGTACACTCCAGAACTGCTGAAAGGTTGCCGTACCGTCGATGGAAGGAGCGTTGTATCGCATTGCTGTATATATGTCATAAGTGCCTCCATCGCTTGTTACTGTACCCTTATAAGTTCCTGTAGGTCTATAAGTACCCCAGTTATCTACAACATAGTACTCTATAAGTTAATTTCTGGTCCACCCATAAAGAGATAGATATCCGTTACCTGACGGTGAAAAAACGCCGGCATTATAGTTTACTACTCTGGAAGCCGATCCTGTATTCCAGCCTTTTCCAACAACAAAATTGCCGCAGTTTTTCCATGTAACACTGTAATTACCACCAGAACCATTGGTAGCATTTACTGTCCCACCACCATCCGTCCAGTTTTGCCAGTAATCTGTGGCAGCATACGCGGTTACTGAAAAGAAGCAAGTAAAACTCATTGAAGCAGCAAGTAACAACGCAGATATTTTCTTACTAAACTTAAACATAACTTACCTCCTAAAATATTTATATTTGCCGTTACTTACCAACATACGCCTAAATATACCCTTTATAATATGTGCAAGACTGTTTACCTTGCATAAGTAAATTATAGGAAGTAAACGAATACATAGCAACGTAATAAATTAAAGGTTAACCCCCTACAAATTTTACATATATTTGAATTTTTTCTATATATTAAAAACTACTGCCCACTTAATTTGCTATGGAGCAGTAGTTTTTGTGCTTTTATTATGTGCTTTTACACTCTTAGTAAACCTCGAAATCCCCTTGCACTGTAGTAAGAATCTGCACCATTGTGATAGACGAAAACATTGCCGTAACGAAAATCAGCAAAGATGGCACCACCAAGCTTTCTAATGTCAGCCGGCGTTTTCAGCCAGCTTGATGTCTTCATATCAAAATTTTCAAGTTTCTGAAGTCCTCGATATTGTTCTTCTGTCAAAAGTTCAATGCCCATAGCAGCTGCCATATCGACTGCATTATTTTCCGGCTTATGTTCTTTCCTTGAATTTAGCGCTTCACGGTCATAACAAAGGCTTCTTCGTCCTTTAGGACTTTCCACGGAACAATCATAAAAAATATATTCATCCGTGTTTTCATCATAATCTACAACGTCAGGTTCCCCTCCTGTACTCTCCATTTCACTCAGCGAATTAAGCTTATCAATGTTAGCTTCCAGCTTCGTTTGCACACTAACCCATTCAATATCTTTATGACGACTCATATTTTTCTCAAAACGATTTTTTAATACACTCAGCAGTTCTACGCTTGTCATAGTGTTTTCCTCCTATCTAATAAATTCAACATAGTTTTAGTATTCTTATTACCTTTGAAATATATAATTTGATAAAACGATTCTAGGCCTTATGGCTCCTTAAAAGCGCACTCAAAATATTTCAAAAAAACAGTCTTCCATGATTTAACCTTATCACAGAAGACTGTCTTTATACAATATTTATTGAGCAAGCATTAATTTAATCGGATTTACTATGACTTCTTTTTTTATTGAAATATTAGATTAAGCAGTTCTACCATCAACATCATATTCTTTAATCTCTGATTTTTTTTCTTTTCTTAAGAAAAGAGCCGGTATGATCCCAAGTAAGGTCAAGGCAGATGCTATCATGAAAATGTCATCCAATCCTTTTACGAACGCTGATGCCTGTATTTGTGCCCCACGGGAGGTAATATCTGTGCCTGCTTTAATGAGGCTTGTGCTGATTTCAGTGGCATGATGAGTTACTCTGTCTGTAAGTATGCTCGTCAATGCCGCAATTCCAAGGGACCCGGATACTCTGGAGACTATATTGGAAATTGCGGAGGCACCTCCTACTTCAGCGTTTGTTACCGAATCTAATGATGCAGCTTGTGCCGATACCGCTGCGAAAGCCATACTGATACCTCTTAAAATCATCCAGTAAACTATAGTTGAATTACTCGTGTTAACATCAATATTATGCAGCAGATATGTGGTATACGTAAGACTTATAATTCCAACAAGAGCAAGCGGCTTTGCCCCGGTCTTATCATATAGTTTACCTATTAGGGGCATTAGCAACCCTGAAACAAGCGCACCTGGAAGCATAATAAGTCCCGTATCAAGTGCTCCCATGCCTTTAATATTCTGCAGGAATAATGGTACGAAGAAAATCCCTGAGAATAACCCAACGGTTGTAACAAAAGTTGTTAAATTAGCTGCAGTAAAATTCCTGTGCTTGAAAACTCTTAAGTTTATTAAAGGATTTTTTAATCTTAACTCAAAAACTAAGAAAATCGCAAAAGCCAGAAAGCTGATTAATAATAAAATAATGGTTGTTTTTGATGTCCAACCCCAATCTCTTCCCTTGCTTAAGGTAAGTAGCAGACTAAAAAGCATAATAACGGCAGTTACAGCGCCACCAATATCAAGTTTATCCACTTTTAATGTTTCAAATTCAGGAAGGAAAAGTACAGAAAGAATGATACCAATGATTCCAATTGGTATGTTTATAGTAAAAATCCACTTCCATCCAACATATTCTACTAAATATCCCCCAATTGTAGGCCCTAGTGCCGGAGCAATTAAAAGAGCTACTCCTACAACCCCCATAGCTGTTCCAAAACTTCCCTCAGGAACAATTTTCTTTACCATAGTCATCATTGCAGGCATAAGCAGACCACCGCCTAAAGCTTGAATGACTCTTGCCGCAATAAGAGTATTAACACTCCAGCTAATATTGCATAATAGAGAGCCGAAAGTAAACATACTAAGTGCAAAAATATATAATTTCTTATACCCAAATTTATCCCCTGCCCAGCCGCTAAAGGGAATTACTACACCTAAAGCCAACATATAAACAGTTACAATCCATTCTATCTGGCTGGCACTGCAGTTAAAAACATTCATCATAGTAGGAATAGCAACATTTACAATACTTGAATCAAGTATAGACATAAATCCGCCGATTAACGAAATCATAATAGGCAAAATCCATTTTTTACTAGTTTGCATCTGATTCATAAAATACATCCTTTCTTACTGTAATTTGTATAATAACAATATGTCTTTTAGTACCTAAGGTACATGAAAGACATAAAGAAACACATTATTTCTTCATATTGTCTTCCAGGTATTGCTGCAGAACTTCAAGATTATTTATAAAACTTTCTAAGAAGCCTTCAGGAAGTGAACTTAGTAATGATTTAAGTTCTTCATCAGCTTCCTCTATAACGGTATCAATCATATTTTCCAGTAAATCCGTGCCTTGTATTAAAATACTCCTTCGATCTTTTTCGTCGTGAATTCTATTTGCAAAGCCTTTTTTCTCAAGTCTATCGAACAGACTTGTCAAAGTGCTTGCAGGTACTCCGGTTTTACGTGCTAGATCTGTTATTTTACACGGTCCCTTTTTATTAATCTTCCATAGAATAATCAGTTCTGTAACGGTAATATTGCTGGTTTTTAATACCCCCGACAAAGCTCTTAAGATCTGTGCATTTACATGTGTCAGTAATTCTACCAATTCAAACAATGTATATCCTCCTTCCATATGTATCAAATAACTGAACAAAGTTTCATGCTGCAAAATTATATTGCACTGGGAATTCATACTTGTAATTTTTCCTTCAAAACGCAAAAGTACGATATCGAATATTACGATATCGTACTAAATATATCACCA
>JAEZDX010000330.1 GCA_023417975.1 Bacillota bacterium | reverse complement strand
GCTACAGGCAATGAGAGATATTTAAAGTTGTCCAAGTATTTCATTGATGAAAGAGGTAATAAGCCATATTATTTTGAACAGGAGTGGGAAAAGAGAGGGAGGACTTCTCATTGGCAGTTAGGCAGTACTCCATTGCCAAATGAGAGCTACCACCAATCCCACAAGCCTGTGAGAGAACAGACCGAAGCTGTGGGACATGCTGTAAGAGAAGTTTACATGTTAACGGGAATGGCGGATATAGCAGCAGAAACAGGTGATAAGGAACTTCTTCAAGCCTGCAGAAATTTGTGGGATGATATTGTAAACAGGCAGATGTATATAACCGGAGGAATCGGTTCTACAAATCAAGGCGAAGCCTTCAGCTTCGATTATGACCTGCCAAACGATACGGTTTATGCTGAAACCTGTGCATCTATAGGACTCATATTTTTTGCTCACAGAATGCTTCAGATTGAAGCTAAGGGTAATTATGGCGATGTAATGGAAAGAGCACTTTACAATACTGTAGTAAGCGGTATGTCAAAGGACGGAAGACACTTTTTCTATGTAAATCCTTTAGAGGTTTGGCCAGAGGCATCGGAAAAGAATCCGGCTAAGGCTCACGTAAAGCCTGTAAGACAAAAATGGTTCGGGTGTGCCTGCTGTCCTCCAAATGTAGCTAGACTTTTAACCTCCCTTGGTGAATATATTTATACAAGCAACAGCAATACAATCTATACACACCTATTTATTGGAAGTGAAGCTAGTGTACAGCTTGATAGCAGAAATATAAAGATTGCACAGGAAACAAATTATCCATGGACAGGCAATGTTAAAATAGCTTTATCCATGGAGGAAGCTTCTGACTTTAATTTGGCACTCAGAATTCCAGGCTGGTGCAAAGATGCAGCCATAACTGTAAATGGCAAAGAAGCAGCATTTAACATCATTGATGGATACGCTATTTTATCAAACAATTGGAAGAACGGCGATTCCATAGAGTTAAACCTTGATATTACACCTAAATTTATGCAAGCAAATCCAAAGGTGAGAGCAGATGCAGGTAAGGCAGCAATACAGAGAGGGCCGTTGGTTTATTGTTTAGAAGAGATAGATAACGGTTCAAATCTAAATGCTGTATCAGTAGATATTTCTGAGGAGCTTCTGGAGGAATTTGATAATGATCTTCTTGGCGGAGCAGTAATTGTAAAAGCAAAAGGTTTAAGAATACAAGAAGAAGATTGGGGTAATGAATTATATGGAGCCTTTGAAGTAAAAACAAAAGAAGTCCAGCTAAAGGCAGTTCCGTATTTTATATGGGGAAACAGAACACCAGGTGAAATGTCGGTATGGATTAGAAGCTATTAAAATTTAATCTTCTAAGGATTGAAGCTTAAATAAAATATAGGCAGTACTGAAAACAAAATTCTTTTTTGCTTTTAGTGCTGTCTATGTTCTTTTAATTAGGCTAAAAGTCACAGTGTCTTCATTTTCTAAACAGTATTTCTAATATTTGATTTAAATTCCTGCAATATGTCTATCAGAGTATCTGGATTATCATAGTACGCTTTATTTTTATTTATACTTATAAGCATATCGTCTATCATGCTGCAGTAAGCTTCTGGCGATGAACCGAAGATATTTACGTACCCGGGCTCTCCGGGTTTAGTAATTCTTATTCTGCCATCAGGCATAACATGTGCATTTGCAGTGAGCTGCTTAGCTAAAAAGCTATTTGCAATTTTAAATTTCTCAGAAGTGGTTAGCTCGGACCCGGTCCTTAACCAACCTTCCTTTACACATTCAGGAGCATTAGGCGGAGGGAAAATAATCATTTTAGCTTCACCTATTTCTGTTAGTCCATCATTATTAAGATCTACATAATGCGTGTAATCCCCGTCAGCTACAAGAAGATTTTCAGCCCCTTCCTCTGAAAGACCGGCTACATTAATCTTGTCTGCCAAATGATGCTCCTTTTGCAATATAGTAAGATCATCATCGGATAAAGTTTCGAGGAATGACTTTCCATTAATCTTGAAACTTTGTGAAGCTTTAAGTATGTCACTAAAGTTTCCAATAGTTTGATTCTTAGTATTTTTAGGTGTTAATGAGCTGTAGCTTTGAGTACTAGCAATGCCGTCTATCAAAATATTACCTCCTTACGCTAATGATATATTTTAAAATATTATTACCCATAATTACTATATCGGTAATAATATTTAAATGTTTACCTACTTTACAAAATAATAGTGTTTTATTGTATAATTATAACTATATAGATAACTACGAAAATAGGAGGTCAATATGTTTGATAAAAATTCAGATGGTAGATTTCAAGTAGTTCATAAGGAAGGGACTTTTTCAGGATCTAAGATAATCATCGACAGGAAAACAGGAGTAAACTACCTGTTTTGTTGGGATGGACAAGCTGGTGGAGTTACACCACTGTTGGACAGAGATGGAAAGCCTATTATAACAAATTCATAGCATTCAATATATAGCGGTGTAATAAACTTACCAAGGAGGAAAAAATGGATAGATATGATGAAAAATATAATGAGTATATAAGAATTCTAAAAGAGGAATTAAAGCCTGCAATGGGATGTACTGAGCCTATTGCAATTGCATATGCTTCAGCAAAAGCAAGGGAGATATTAGGAACATGTCCTGACAATGTTATTATTAAAGTAAGCCGTAATATTATCAAGAATGTAAAAAGTGTTGTTGTTCCTCATACAGGAGGATTAAGGGGAATTTGTGCCGCAGCTGCAGCAGGAATAGTTGCAGGCGTTTCTTCAAAACAGCTGGAGGTTTTATCTGATGTTAATGATGATCAAATAAAGGAAATCGGCGAATTCCTCCAGAAAGCAGCTTTCGAGGTATGCTGCTGTGATTCAACACATATATTTGATATAATGCTCACTTTGACGAAAGGAAAAGCAAAAAGTTTTGTCAGAATAACGGATTATCATACTAACATAGTGCGTATTGAATTAAATGATACGGTGCTCTATGAAAAGAAATCAGATGAAAGTAATACAAGTCACTTAGTGGATTATTCCGTTTTGAATGTTAAAGACATTGTAGCCTTTACTAATTTGATTGACGTTGAAGCAGTAAAGCCGGGAATAAAGTGTCAGGTTGAATATAACACAGCAATCGTTGAGGAAGGGCTTAAAAATAATTATGGAGCTAACATCGGAAAAGTATTATTGAAAACTTATGGTGATGATGTGAAGATTCGTGCCAGAGCTAAAGCAGCTGCAGGTTCCGATGCCAGAATGAACGGTTGTGAGATGCCGGTAGTTATAAATTCCGGTAGTGGTAATCAAGGAATTACTGCTTCTATTCCTGTAATTGAATATGCAAAGGAAATAGGGGTGTCGGAAGAAAAAATGTATCGTGCATTAAATCTATCCAATCTTTTGACTGTACATATGAAAACAGGAATAGGCAGATTGTCTGCATATTGCGGTGCAATTATTGCAGGATGTGCCAGCGGCGCAGGAATAGCATATCTATATGGAGGGGAGTATACCGACATAGCACACACACTTGTGAATTCACTGGCGATAGTTTCAGGTATTATATGTGACGGAGCCAAGGCATCCTGTGCAGCTAAAATAGCTTCTGCTGTTGATGCAGGAATAATCGGATATCATATGTTCGTAGAAGGCCAGCAATTTGTGGACGGAGACGGTATAGTAAAAAAAGGTGTAGAAAACACTATTGATAATGTGTGCAAGCTTGCTTCAGTTGGAATGATGGAAACAGACAAAGAAATAGTTAATATTATGCTTGGGAAATAATACTTTATTGTTAATTCTGAAAAAAATATTGGGTTGCTAGAAGGTGTAGGGAATAATTTATGGAATCAGTAGTCTATTTATTGAAAGGTGCATTTATCTTGCTGGGAGGCATTGCCGTGTTGCTTGGCATATATATTGTAGTAACTTTGCAAGATTGTAAAAAGTACATACAACGGTTAAATTAAAAAATTGAAAACCACTGACGCAACTCATGTGTAATACGTCAGTGGTTTTTTAAAGACTTTGGGTCATATTCAAAAGCTATTCATTTAACTGTCTCAGCAGCTTTTCAGCAATGGCGTTTATATTCAGAGAATCATCAACCTCAATAGCTACAATTTGAGACAGCCCCTTAGCTTCACCTGACAGGTAAAGTATTTCGCCGGACTTTTCATCTATTTTACGCAATACTTGAGCGGTGTCTCCGCATTTTACAAGGGCTTTCCAGCCTATTGATAGTTGAATTTTGTGGTCTTTAGTAAATTTGATCGTTTGTCCGAGTTTTACTTTCATTTTGTTCATCTCCTATTTACAGCTTTTGTATAATTAACATTTATGAATATGACTAAGTTTAGTACAGTGTTACTAAAATATACTACCAGGGATACTCGTTACCGTCATTGTCTATGAAGATGGGACTATCAGCTTTATTGCATATTTCATTGAAAAGCTTTGTCAATTTGCAGGCTGTTTCATATGGGTCTAGATGGGCATTTGAGCCGCCCATGTCAGTTCTCATCCATCCTGGGTGAACCGCTATGACATTAATATGCTTATCTGCTAAATAGTTATGTAGTAATTTGGTTGCCATATTAAGGGCTGCTTTAGACATACAGTAATCAAATTCCTTTACTCGGCTAGCAGTACCGATACTTCCGCTTTCCGAGGATATATTGACAATAAGCCCAGCATCACTATTAGAGATAAAAGGAAGGAATGCTTTAGCTACTCTTAGAGGTCCTACTGAATTAGTATCATATACAGTAAGACATTCATCGAGATCCGCAGCTTCAAGGGGCTCAAAGGAGGTAGTGCCGTGAATTGCTGCATTGTTTATGATTATGTCCAAGGTGTCCGTACTTGTTAATACTTCTGCTGCTGCATTACTAACGGATTCAGTACTTGAAACATTGAGTTCTATAGGAATAAGAGACTCGCCATACCTTTCTTTAAGCTGCTGAAATTTATATGCTTGTATATCTCTTACGCAGGCAAAAACGATACAGCCATCCTCCAAATATTTTTGAGTGAAACATAAGCCTAAGCCTCTTGAAGCTCCTGTTATTAAAACTTTTTTACCCATTATATATTGCTCCTTTTCATTTTTTATGATTGTCTTTTAATTTGATGGGAACATAAATATCCAACTGATCATAACCCAAGCCTTGCTTAATATTATGTGTTATTATCATGTGGCACATTGTCTGGTGGCTGGGGCGTTCGTCCAGATCAAAGCCGCTGGTTTTTAACCAATTCTTGATTCCTTCATATACTCTGCCGCTTATATCATCATCACCATCTACGGATATGGCTACGGCATATAATCCGCCTTCAAAGTCAATGATGTCGTAACCGCCTGTGTCTTCCTTGGTGGCATCATTTTCAACAGCCATCCACCATACGGCTTTCCCGTTTTCAAACCATAAGAAATCAAGAGGACAGAAGGAGACACCGTGCCGCTTTTTATCATACTCACTCCACCAGGCATCAAATTTTCCGATTATATTGTCAAAGGTATCGTAACCTGATGTGGCCATCTTGCATTTTGGAAGTTCAATTATTCTAACCTCAGGTGCCTTTTTTAACTTGTCCATTACTTCCAGCAAACGGTTAACATTTGAAGGATTACCACTGTAATCCACATTGTTAAGCTGTTTTTCAATTTCTTTTGCCTTTTCATAAAGCAGTTTAACATCAGAATCTTTGTTAAAATTAAACTCCTTAATCTGTTGTATGAATTCCAGTACAATTCCTTTAAGCTCATGCAATAAGGAAACTTCCTCATCAATATTAGTTACTTTCTTTCCAAGTACATCAAGTACTACCTCAGAACCGGATGTATAAAAAATTCGCTGAATATCTTTTATGCTTATATTTAACTTGCGTAGAATAAGAATCTGTTCAAGTCTTTTTATAGCCGTATCATCATACAGTCTGTAGGCATAATCATCATTTCTAATACTTTTAAGCAATCCCATGTCTTCATAATACCGAAGAGTGCGTGCGGATATATCATATTTCATTGACACTTCCCTGATTTTGATTAGATTATCCATAATTTATCTACCTCTTTCCTATATATTAACAATAGAATAATCTATTCCCCAACGGAAGAGTCAATATATACGTATCAATTCCAATAAGTCTATTATAGATGGTTACGATTCTTTGGTAAAGTAAAACAACTGAAGTTGAAACTATCATAGCTAGCAAATTTTCTTTAGGTTATCTTTAGGTTGCCTTAAGCTTATATTAAAAGCAATCATTTATAATCTAAATAAATAATAGTTGTTGGAGGTTGTTGTATTATGGAAATTATATGTGGTATGTTTTTTATTATTATAGGAGCATTAATGTTTGTAAAACCAAAGACCATATGGTGGTTTGCTGAATCCTGGAAGATGAAAACTAAAGGAGAACCAAGTAATATTTATATGGCCTTTACTCGTACAGGTGGTGCTATAGTACTTGTGGGAGGTATTGCTGTAATTATTGATGTAGTGTTGAAGTGACGGATGTTACATTATAAGGTGTTGTATGGTAAAATTATTTCAAAGAAAAAATGCCTTATGGAGGGGAAAATGTCAAGTAATATACTTATTGCGGACGATGAAATAGAAATACTTGAAATACTGGAGCTGTATCTTGAAAATAATAATTTCTCGGTTTTTAAAGCAGAGGACGGTTTGAAAGCTCTGTTCATTTTGGAGCATGAAAACATTGATTTGGCAGTTATAGATATTATGATGCCCGGCATAGATGGCCTTAAGCTTCTTAAAAGAGTTAGAGAAAACAATAATATTCCCATTATAATTCTTTCGGCAAAAAGTATGGATAATGATAAGATACTAGGGTTGGGGCTTGGAGCAGACGATTATATATCCAAGCCCTTCAATCCTCTTGAAGTTGTTGCAAGAATAAATGCTCAGCTAAGAAGATTTTATAATTACAGTTCTGAAAACAAGCATGAAGTAAACAATATAATTAAAATTGGAGAAATTGAACTAAATAATTACGAAAATACGTTAAAGGTTAACGGTAAATACGTAGAATTGACCTACAGAGAATTCAGGATAGTTAAGCTCTTAATAGAGCAGCCGGGAAGAGTATTTACCAAAAAGCAAATATTCGAAAGCGCATGGGAAGATTATTATATGGGAGATGACAGCACAATAATGGTTCATATAAGTAACATCCGTAACAAGATTGAGATGGATTCAAAAAAGCCTGTTTATTTAAAAACCATTAAGGGACTGGGATATAAATTTGAAAAGAAGGTAGCTTTCGGTGAAAAATAAGAGAGAAAGTATTTTTTCAGAACTGATAAAAAAGTATATTGCTTTTGTACTGGCGGAAATAGCGGCATTGGTTTTAATTTCAGCTTTTACTTCATTTCAGATAAGTACTTCAGCTCAAAAAGGAAAGCTTCCAAAGCTTACGGCTGCGGATATAGTAAATAGGGATTACAAAAATATGAATGTCAGTGATATTAAGAAATTAAAGGGCTGGGTAGAGATTGTTGATGAAAATATGAAGGTTATCTATATTGAAGGGGATAAAAAGGATGACTATTATAGTTATTCACAGCAAGATATTATTAATATATTAAACATGGATAGCCACAGCAGATATTTGGGGATGCTGCAGGAATTTGAATCCATGGATGGAAAAAAACTTTACTGTCTGGTGAAATATCCAAGCGATATTTTTACACTTCAGCTAAATTTAAAAAAATCACCCTATCATACCGGAAGTATAATATATAATAATCTTATAATGGGTGGAGTATTGTTTATAATTTTGTCTGTTATCAATCTTCTGCTTTTCAGTAAATGGACATCTTCCAAAATTAATATGCCTTTAATGCACTTAACAGAGGGAATATCCAAAATGACAAGTGGTGACTATAATACAAAGATAGAGTTCGAGGCAGGAAAGGAATTTTCAATAATACGCGACAGCTTTAATTATATGGTTGAAAGAGTCAAAGGCGCTCAAGAAGAAAAAGCTAAAATTGAGCAGGATAAGGTAAGGATGCTAGTTGATTTGTCTCACGATATTAAGACGCCCATATCTACTGTACAGGCATTTTCAAAGGCTTTATATGAAGGACTCATTAATGATGAAGAAAAGAAAAAAAGATATTACTACACTATCTATGCAAAGGGTAAAAGGGTTAGTGAGCTCATTGATGAGTTATTTGAATTTGTAAAGTTAGAAAGTGCTGATTACAAGTTAACATTGGCTAAAGCTGATTTTTGCGAGTTTGTAAGAAAGATTATAGCAGAATTTTATGATCAACTGGAGGAAAACAAATTTGAACTGGATATTCGTATTCCGGAAAGTGAAATAGTTATTGACTTTGATGAGAAATTAATGGGCCGGGCAATTTCGAATATATTATACAATGCCATTAAATACAATCCACAAGGAACTAAGCTTAGAATAGAAATAAAAGAGAGCGCTGATGCAGTAATACTTGAAATTGGAGATAACGGCATCGGCATACCTGATCATATAAAGAACACTATTTTTAATGCATTTGTAAGGGGAGACGAAGCTAGAAAAAGTGATGGCGGTACAGGGTTAGGGCTCGCCATTGCAAAAAAAATAATAGAAAAACATAACGGCCGATTGGTGCTTTATACTAATAAAGAGCATGAGAGGACTGTATTTTCTATTGAATTATAATTAAGAAGCGAAATACCCGATTTGAATATACTCAAGCCGGGTATTGTTAACAGCATGTAGAACTAAATTTTACCTACATAATAACTCTCTTCAGGCCCAAAATAGGAATATGGAAGCTCTCCTTTGGATAAAACAAGCTTTTGTAACACCAAACCTGCATCCAAGCCATAGAAGCGCAGGGTATGTGTGCCTTTCGCCAATTTATGTGTAGTAGAAGTTACGTGTATATTTTCAAGAACTGCATTGCACCAAACATAATTATCATGGTTGCCGGCAATAAAGTCCTTTGGAAGAGCGTCGGCTATAATCGGAGTTTCACCGTCGAAGGCTACTGCATATTTTAATCTGCTTTTTTCCGATAGGTTATTAGTTGGTGCAGTATAGGTTGTCAAAGTGTATTCAACGTCCTCGTTTACCTTAAGTAAATATTCCAAATATGGTGCTTCCTCAGGTCTCTCGAAGGAAACTGTTGTAGGAAACATCTTTACAGAAGATAAAGTACGACCATAGTTTTGAAGAATGCTCCATCCTACGTTTGATTTTGCTGTAGTATTTACGAAATGTTCTGCCTCAATGGAAACTACATCATGGGTTTCAACAAAGGTCTTTTCAGCCAGGCCGTTAATATCTATAACTTCGGCAGTTATATTTATCTGTACAGTTTTACCTGCGCCGGTAACGGTAATAAAGCCATTTGATGTTTGGGATACTTTGCTCCAATCTATAGAAACCTTAATTGTCTTTCCTAAGGAAATACTTCCCTGCAGACTGTCTGCTTTTATCCACTCAGCACTTGTTTCAAGCTTATAATCAAACTCTGTTTTTCCGCCATTGCTGATGGTGATGGAATAGCTCTCATTATTAAGGTTTGTAAATGCCGGAAGAGCTGCTGTCCCTGAGATGAAGCCTTCTTCCGTTCCTTGAACATCTACAACCATAATACTGTCTTTCTTTGGCGAAACCTTGTGAGTCTCTGGATATTTCCAATTATCGGGACTCCATTGGGTATACCCTATATGTGGTGAACTCATCATTCCCTTCCACTTGCCATCGGACATACCAATATTATAGTAATCCTGCATAACCTTATCTTTCTCTTTACATTCTTCTACTAGGGCAGCATAAGAATTTGCAAGAACGCTTTTTCTTTTATAGTAAAGATTATTCAAACCGGCATAGATCTGCATTTTTACAACATTTGCAGATGCTACTGCAGGGTAATATACAAGCTGATAGTAGGCATCCTTATGAGCTTTGGAAATAAGGTCATAATATTTCTTGGCGTTATTTTCTAAAGCAATTGCTTTTTCCAGCACTCTCTGTGCCTCGTTATAATTTGTATAACTATATGTATTTACATATGTAACCTCAGGTTTATGACTTCCGCTCATCTTTGTATAATCGGATAAAATACCGGCTATTCCATCTATTAAAGCATTATCTCCGTCACTTCCAAATTGCTGAGCAGCCCACTTTTTAGTATAATCCTTAGTCTTGTTTTTGCCGTTTACACCCCAAGTTTCGAAATCATAAGCTAAATCCAAGAAGTAGGAAACAGGGAACTCCATAGGTTTTAAATCACCAATGTTTACAATCCATATGTCACGAACTCCGTAATCGTAAGTCATGGTCATCTGCTCCCACACTTTTTCAAGCGGTGTAACAT
>JAEZDX010000301.1 GCA_023417975.1 Bacillota bacterium | reverse complement strand
GAGTTATAGTATACCGGAGCGGTATTCCTAATGTAGCGGCTAACTTGATAAGTGTGAAGGAAAGTTCAAATGTAGTCCCGGCATTAGGTGGAGATGTAGTTAGAGTAAAAAAATATAGGTCAGCAATAACTGGAAAGAGTATGACAGGAGTTAATATTCCCATAAAAGAGATCAATTGGGTTGCGTATGCCAATACGGATCATAATGAGATTGTGTCAAGGACTTTAATGAATATTCGGGGACAGTTGATCATTCTTTTATTTGCCATTTTTACCGGATTATATTTTAGTTTTAAAATCGGTAAAAGAATTCTGAACCCTATAACCGAATTGAAATATGCTGCACTACAAATGTCCAATGGAAATCTAAATGTACGTACAAATATTTCGGGAACAGATGAAATTGCATTGGCAGCTCAAGCTTTTGACGAAATGGCGATTTCAATAGAACAGTATGATGCCATGAAGACTGAATTTTTTTCAACTATATCACATGAACTTAAAACTCCCCTGAACATAGTGTTAGCTTCTCTGCAGACTATGGAAAGCAGGAAGCTTCCTGAAGTTAACAATGAAAATAGCGTTTTTCTTAATAAATATATATGTATGATGAAACAGAACTCTTACAGATTGCTTAGATTGATTGATAACCTTATTGACATAACACGTATTGATTCAGGTTCTTTTAAATTTAACTTTGATAATTATAATATTGTATCGGTGATAGAGGAAATATCTCTTTCTGTTGCGGAATTTTCACAAGAAAGGGGTATAAGTCTTACATTTGATACCGATTCTGAAGAGCTGCTTGTTGCATGTGATCCGGATAAGATAGAGAGAATAATGTTGAATTTGCTGTCCAATTCCATTAAATTTACTCCTAAGGGGGGCAGTATATATGTAGGTATAAGCAATAATGGGCACAAGATTATAATTAGTGTAAAAGATACAGGTATCGGCATTCCAATGGATAAGATAAATATAATATTTGACCGTTTTAGACAAGTTGATTCCTCATTACAGAGGGAGTATGAGGGCAGTGGCATAGGACTTTCTCTTGTGAAAGCACTTGTGGAAGCACATAGAGGTAATATATATGCCAAAAGTGATACTGGAGCAGGTACGGAAATAATTATTGAGCTGCCAATTTATATTATGGATACTCAAAGTGAACCGGAAAAGGTGTACATAGAGAACTATAAAATAGATAAAGTTCAAAGGATAAATATTGAGTTCTCAGACATATATAAATAGATTAAGAATTATTTATTTAGACTCGAGAGTTGGAAACTCTCGAGTTTATTGTTTTTAAAAATTTTTTATTTTGCTATATTATACATAATTATTAATGAAATATGTGAGTTTATGTAAAATATTGAGGGATGATTAAAACAATGATATTATTATTGTAATAATAAAGGCTTATAAGGTTAAGAGGAGGGGAAGCATTGGATTTAGTAACGGAAGATAGCTATGAAGCTCAAATAGAAAAGCTTAGAAAGAGGGTAACATTTCTATATGAGACTGAGAAGTTCAAACTTGCTATAGATGAGGCAGACAAGCTTCTTGGTTATTCGCAGGATGACTTTACAGCATTATTGATAATCAGTATATGTAATTTTAAAATAGAAAATGTAAGCGCCTCTGAAGACTTTGCATTGAGACTTTTGGAAAGGTATCCCGAATCTCCGGATGCTCATAGAGTATATGCAATGATACTGAATAACAGTAAAAGGCCTGAGTTGGGTAAGGAGCACAGCGAAAGAGCTGTAGAATTGAATCCCAGTGATGCGAACAATTATTATACTTTAGCTGACAGTTTAAGAAAGCTTAAGGATAAAAGCATTAGACCGCAGATTGTAGATGCTATAAAAAAGGCCATAAGTCTGGAGCCGGAGAAAGCATATTATCATATCTTCCTGGCTGAACTATATATTTTAGACTTCAAATATGAATGGGCAGAAAAGGAATTTGAGATATCCTTACAGTTGGATGCACAAGCTGCAGATGCTTATATAGATTATGCTGTGTTAAAAATAGAGTTGGGGCAACTTGAGCAGGCTGAAGAGTATACTGTTCAGGCATTGACTTTAGAACCCAATAATCTAGTGGCTCAGAGAAATTTGAGACAAATACATTCCTATAAGAGATGGCCTAAGGTGTATTACAGATATTTACGCAGGAGATTGTCCCAACAGAAGCGAAGTATATTAAAGGAACCAAGGATTTTTAGTAGTTTCTTGAGATTGTTGATTGAGCAGAAACAATTCAAATATGCTCTGAAAGTGCTAATTAAGTATCAAAAGCTAAATCGCCACAATATAAAGGAGAATATGGGGTATGCATATATGCTTTATAAGGCGGGAGCATTACCACAGGCTTTATATAGTTTGAAGGATACTAAAACGTACAATTCTAAAGAAAAATGCGATGAACTCGATAAAGCTATTAATAGTGTTTCAAAGGAGATGTATGCCAAAGGGATACAAAGCATAATTAGAATCCATCCTACTATTTTAACGGTGGGGCTAATTTTAACATTAGTCATCGCAATAGTCTTTAGAAATGAAGATCCAAGGTTAATTAAAGGTGTAGTGGGGTTACTTACTGTTATAGTAGTACTTGGATATACCTTCTTCATGTCTGTTTCATATAATAGAAAAAAACAATAATATAGCTATGTGAAAAATAACAGAATAAGCGCTGCCGAGATAAATTATGTTTAATACTTTATCTCAAGAAGGGAGGGTTTTATATGAACCAATTGGATACTCTGCTTCAAGCTTTGAATATAAGTCCGGACAATGATGTACTTAGAAACCTTATAGCTAAGCTGCAGTTTGATGAAGGAGCACATGAAGAAGCATATAAAAATTATGAGTACTTGTATAAAAGTGGCAGAAGCAATATAGAGAACCTTGAATATATGATCAGGTGTTTAATGGAAACGGAAAGCTATGCAGAGGCAATGGAACTACTTGAGAATGAGTTGAAGCAAAGAAAGGATTGGGCTTTTGGATTAATGTCTCTTTCCAGATGTGTATATAATAGCGGAGAATATGATGAGGCAATGAAAAATTATGAGAAAGCTGTAGATATTTCACCTGAGTTGGAAGACGGCGAATTTCACCAGCTTTTGCTAAAATATTCATCAAGTCAAAAGGTTAAGCTGAAGGTTTTAAATTTTGAAGAATTCGATGAAGCTGATGATTATGAATTTAGTAAATCTAAGGTAACCTTTCAGGATGTTGGAGGAATGGACACTGTTAAGGAGAGCATAAGAATTAACATTATCTTTCCGCTTAATAATCCCGCAATGTTTAAAGCTTATGGAAAAGCTGCAGGAGGAGGTATATTGCTATACGGACCTCCGGGATGCGGAAAGACCTTTATTGCACGGGCTACAGCAGGTGAATGCAATGCGTACTTCACCAATATAACTATTACGGATATATTAGACATGTATATCGGCGAAAGTGAAAAAAATCTGCACTCGATTTTTGAAACCGCTAGAAGGAAAAAACCGGCTGTCATATTTATAGACGAGATAGATGCAATTGGCGGAAGCAGACAGAGTATGCGTAACAGTGCGGGAAGGTCAATAACCAATCAACTTCTCATTGAGATGGACAGTACTCAAAATAACAACGAAAATTTACTTGTGATAGGGGCAACCAATACGCCATGGCATGTAGATTCGGCGCTTAGAAGACCGGGAAGGTTTGATAGGATAATTTTTATTCCGCCGCCAGATCTGAAGGCAAGAATAGATATAATTAAACTGCATTTAAAGGATAAACCTTGCATAAATATCGATTATGAAGCTATTGCAAAGAAGATGCCTCAATATTCAGGCGCGGATATTAAGGCGGTATGTGATGTAGCAAGTGAAGAAGTGATAAAACTGGCTATGAAGAAAGGTGAAATCATCCCTATAGCTACAGCGGATTTGCTAAAAGCAATAAAGATTGTAAAGCCATCAACACTGGAATGGCTGAATACAGCGAAAAATTATGCCACTTACAGCAACCAAAGCGGAGTGTATGATGACATTTTAAACTACTTGAAGTCAGAAAAGTAGCCTGCTCCAATAGTTTTTGCTGGAGAATTAATTTAAATCTAATGTTTAACTAATGTTTCATTAATCAAAGTTCTTTATAATAATACCTATGAAAAACCGGCAATAAATATTGGAGGATAAACATTATATGATAACCTTAATACAAAATATGGATTTAAAGATAATGGAGTTAATAAACAAAAAACTTAAAAACAGAATTTTAGATAGAATAATGCCCATTATTACTTTCTTAGGGAATGGTGGTACAGTATGGCTGATAATAGCATTTTATTTGATAAAAGGAAGAAATTATAAGATTGAAGGATATATGGTGATTTGTGCTTTAATAATAACTACCATTATGGGAGAGGGAATACTTAAACACTTAATAAGACGAGCCAGGCCCTTTATAAACAATGTGGAAGAAAAGCTTCTTATATCTAAGCCTATAACGTATTCTTTTCCTTCAGGACATACTGCCTCTTCTTTTGCATCAGCGGGTATAATCATTATTATGGGAAATCATCTTGGAGTACTCGCCATAATTTTGGCTTTTTTGATTGCCTTTTCCCGCATCTACTTAAATGTTCACTATCCTACGGATGTGATTATAGGTATTATTTTAGGACTTATATGCTCCAGATTGGTTATAAGTCTGTTCAGCAGTGAAGCTATACGACACCTTAATTTATAGTTTTATTCTTTAACACCTTCTTAATCTTAATGAAAAGATTTGGACGTCTATGTATTTTATAATAACAATATTAAGGATTAAGGTAAATATAAAAGGTATAACTTACATTTTGGTAAGTTTGTAACAAAAAAGTGCCTACTTGTTAAAGAAATTGCGGGGAAGTATAATAAAAAACAGAATTTAGCAAAAGTATGGAGGTAAACTGATATGAAGGTAGTTGCTTTTAACGGCAGTCCGAGAAAAAATGGAAACACTTATGAGGCTATTATAACAG